>DYIH01000040.1:1148-10773 GCA_020723785.1 Thermaerobacter marianensis | reverse complement strand
ACCGCGCATGGGTGGTGAAGTACTTCACTTCTCAAAAACCCTTGTCTTACAAGGGTTCATCAGCATGAAGTACTTCACTTGATCTCAACGCTGTCGCACCTGGGTTTTCGGCCAGTGAAATACTTCACCCCCCCACGGTCCAGAGGCGATGATGGCTCCCCGCCGGCAGGCATTCCCGACCGTGCCACCATACGCGGACGGTTGTGCGGACCACGGTTCTTGTCAATCGTATCCATTGCGCGGCATGTTATAATATTTTGTACTCACAATTGAATACGCTTTTGCGCAGGTGGCGCAGTATCCTAGTCGGCCCCGCGCTCCTGAAGGCGGGCCTAAAAATCCGCCGTCGGGCACAGCGATGAAGTTCCTGGTGCTGGCTTGCGACGCCCAGTCGGGGGTTGGTGCTGGGAGTTAAGGGGGGCGGGCGATCCGCAACGGCATGCGGGCGTGGACCCTCCCCCCGCGGAGGCCCAACGCTGTAGCGGCGGCTCACGGGCCGCCCGTTATGGCTTGGGGGATGAACCTGCATGCGGGCACTCCTGCATGCAGCGTAGCCTGCCTTGAGCGGAGCGGGTGAATAGCGGATTTCCGCGTCACGGCTCACGGGCCCGTGGACCGCGACGCCCACGCCGCTTGAAACCCCCTCTGCAAAAGAGGCTAAGGGAACGAGGGGGCCGCCGGGGAAAACCCCTAGGCTGTTCCGCCCGGAGGCGCGCCGGGGATTACAGTACGGACTGAGTGGCAATCCAGCCCTGCCGTCGGCGACGCGGCAGCACCGTCATAAAGGGAAACCGCCGGCCCGGCGACGGGCCGGAGACGGTGCGGGAAAGCCTGCTGGACCTAAGCCGTAAAATTTACCCGGCACGCCGCCACCTGCGAACTTTTTGTCAAAGAGCGCGTCGGTAGCGCTCTTTCCTTGTCAAGGGTGACGTCGTTGAGCGTTCGACGAAGTGCTGGCGGTTTTCGCGTTTTGCTGCTGCGCGGCCTGTCCACCGGCGCCTTGGCCTTTCTCATCTCCTTGGTTGTCAGCATACCTTCCCAGGGTGTTATTCCCAACGTCAGCCTGTTCTTAGCCTTTCCGATCCTCCTGTCGATTATTCTGGTGGGTGTGCTATTCGACATGATCGGTGTCGCCGCGGCGGCGGCCGATGAGGCCTCGTTCCATGCGATGGCAGCCAAGCGCATCCCCGGGGCTCGGCACGCCATCGCCTTGGTGCGCCGGGCCGACCGGGTCTCCAGCTTCGCCAACGACATCGTCGGCGACATAGCCGCCAGCGTGAGCGGGGCCGCGGGAGCGGCGATCGTCATTCGCCTCGTGTCCGGCTTCGGCATGGGGGAACAAATCCTCAGCACCCTGATGCTGGGTGCCATCGCCTTTCTGACCATCGGGGGCAAGGCGGCCATGAAGGGTGTCGCCCTGCGGCGGGCCAATGACGTCATTCTGTTAATCGGGCGCCTCTTTTTTTGGACGGAACGTCTCGTGCACGTGCGTCTCCTGCGCAACGGCCGCAACGAAGGCGGGTCGCGGCGCGGCCGGGGCGGCGAGCGGACGGGGAAGTGATGCGGCAAAGGTCTCCGGTGCAACGGTATAGAAACATCCTGCCGGCAGGAGAATTAGGTGAAAGAGCGGAATTTGCAATAGGGGGGTGGCGGCGTGGACGGGGTGATCCTGGCTCGGCTGCGGGGGCCTGAGGATCTTGCCGGGCTCGGCGTCGACGAACTGAACCGGCTGGCCGGTGAGATCAGGCAGGAGATCGTGGACACCGTGGCCCGCACCGGCGGGCACCTGGCGCCCAGCCTGGGCGTCGTCGAATTGACCCTGGCCCTGCACAAGGTGTTCCAGAGCCCCCGGGACAAGATCATCTGGGACACGGGACACCAGACCTATGCCCACAAGCTGCTCACCGGCCGGTGGGAGCGGTTCGGCACGCTGCGGCAGCCGGGCGGCCTCTCCGGGTTTTGCAAACGGCGGGAGAGCCCCCACGACCTGTGGGAGGCCGGCCACGCCGGGACGGCCCTCTCCGCGGCGCTCGGTTTCGCCCGGGCGCGCGACAGGCGGGGTGAGGATCACCACGTGGTGGCCGTCGTCGGCGACGGCGCCCTCACCGCCGGCATGTCCTTCGAGGCGCTGAACAATGCCGGCCACGAGAAGACGCGCATCATCGTCGTCCTCAACGACAACAGCATGTCCATCGCCCCCAACGTGGGCGCCATCTCTTCCTATCTTAGCCGCCTGCGGGTCGGGCCGGCCTACACCCGGTTCAAGGACGACCTGGAGCGGTGGCTCGGACAGATCCCGCGCATCGGGCAGGGCCTGGCCCGCACGGCGGAGCGCTTCAAGGACAGCCTCAAGCACGTGCTGCTGCCCGGGATGCTGTTCGAGGATCTGGGCTTCACCTACCTCGGCCCGGTGGACGGCCACCACCTGCCGTCGCTGCTGTCGATCCTGCGGGACGCCACCAGGCTGAACGAGCCGGTGCTGATCCACGTCGTCACCCGCAAGGGAAAGGGCTACGGGCCGGCGGAGGCGCGGCCCGACGCCTATCACGGGACCGGTCCCTTCGATGTGGCAACCGGCCGGCCCCTGCAGCGGCCGGGGCCGCCGACGTACACCGAGGTCTTCGGCCGCACCCTGGCGCAGATGGCGGCGAACCGGCCCGAGGTGGTGGCCATCACGGCGGCCATGCCAGACGGCACCGGGCTGCAGGAGTTCGCCCGCGCCTGCCCGGACCGCTGCTTCGACGTGGGCATCGCCGAGCCCCACGCGGTGACCTTTGCCGCCGGGCTGGCGGCGGCCGGGCTGCGCCCGGTGGTGGCGATTTACTCCACCTTCCTGCAGCGGGCCTATGACCAGGTGCTCCACGACGTGGGCATCCAGCGGTTGCCCGTCGTCTTCGCCCTGGACCGGGCCGGGTTGGTGGGCGCCGACGGGGAGACCCATCAGGGGCTCTACGACATCGCCTTCCTGCGCCACATCCCCGGCATGGCCATCCTGGCCCCCAAGGACGAGAACGAGATGCAGCACGCCCTGGCCACCGCGCTGGCCTGTGAGGACGGGCCGGTGGCCGTCCGCTACCCCCGGGGTGCCGGGCGGGGCGTGGCCCTGGACGCGGCGCCTCGCCCGCTGCCCTGGGGGCGCTCCCAGGTGCTGCGGGAGGGGGGCGACGTGGCCATCCTGGCGGCGGGGCCGCTGGCCTACGCCGCCCTGGAGGCCGCCGAGATCCTGGCCGGGGAGGGCGTCGACGCCGCGGTGGTCAACGCCCGTTTCCTCAAGCCCCTGGACGGGGAACTGATCACGGACCTGGCGCGGCGGACCGGGGCGGTGCTGACGGTGGAGGAGCACACGGTGCGCGGCGGCTTCGGCAGCGCCGTGCTGGAACTGCTGTCGGAGCGCGGCCTGTGGGGCGTGCGCACCCGCGTGATGGGCCTGCCCGACGCGTTCGTGGAGCAGGGCGACCCCGCGGAGCAACTGGCCGCCTGCGGCCTGGACGCCGCCGGCATTGCGGCGGCGGCGCGGGACCTCCTGCGGGGAGTGGCCGCGCCGTCGATGCCGGCCGCGCTGGAGGAGCGGGCGGCGGCCAGGGGGCAGGGCAAGGTGGTGGCCGCTCCGACCTCGGGCACCGCGGGGGGGCCGGCGGCAGGGGAGGCTGCGGCTGTGCGGGAGCCGTGGCCCGCCGGCGCCGGGTTGCGGTGGCCGGCGCGGCAGGGCGGCCAGCGGTGAAACGATGACGGCGCGGCCGGTGCCCGAACGCGTCCGCCTCGACATCCTCCTCTGCCGGCGCGGCCTCTTCCCCAGCCGGGAACGCGCTCAGGCGGCCGTCCTGGCCGGCCGGGTGTGGGTGGCGGGCCGCCCCGAGTCCAAGGCCGGGCGGCTGGTTCCGGCCGACGCCGCCGTCGAGGTGCGCGGCGACGACCTGCCCTACGTCGGCCGGGGCGGCCTGAAGCTGGAGCGCGCCCTGGACGCCTTTGGCCTGAACCCGGCCGGCCGCGTCGCCCTTGACGTGGGTGCCTCCACCGGCGGCTTCACCGACTGCCTGCTCCAGCGGGGGGCGCGTCGGGTCTACGCCGTCGACGTCGGCTACGGCCAACTGGCCTGGAAGCTGCGCCAGGACACTCGCGTCGTCCTGCTGGAGCGGACCAACGCCCGCCACCTGACCCGCGAGCAGGTCCCCGACCCCGTGGACCTGGCCGCCATCGACGTGTCCTTCATCTCCCTGGAGAAGGTGCTGCCGGCGGTGCGAGGGCTGCTGGCCGGGGACGGCAGGATAGTCGCCCTGGTCAAGCCCCAGTTCGGGGCCGGGCCGGCCCGGGTTGGCAAGGGCGGCGTCGTCCGCGACCCGGCCGTCCACCGCGAGGTGCTGCGGCGGGTGGGCGCGGCGGCCGCGGCCCTGGGCCTGGAGCCGGCGGACCTGATCCCGTCGCCGATCCGCGGCGACGAGGGCAATGTCGAGTTTCTCCTGCTGCTGCAGCCCTCGCCCTCGCCCCGGCCCCTGCCGGAAGAGACCATCGAGCGGGCCGTGGCCCGGGCCCACGCCGGCCGGTTAACCGAACCTTAATCCGCCGTTAGGCTTTCCTTAACGCATCGGAACGGGCGTTCCGGCAGAATGGTGTTGGCAAGACTATGCGCAGCGGAACGGATAAGGGAGGCGGAACGCATGTCGAAGCGGTGGACTGGCCTCAAGGCCCGGCGGCTGGCCGCAGCCGTCCTGGCCGGAGCGATGCTGGCGCTGGCGGGGTGTGGCGGCGGGGGAGCCACCGGGCCGGTGAAGAAGGACGGCTCCGGGGCGGCCGGCCAGGTCAGTTTGAGCGGCGCCGGCGCCACGTTCCCGAACCCGCTCTATTCCAAGTGGATGAACGTTTACAGTCGGGAGAAGGGCGTGCGTATCAACTATCAGGCCATCGGCTCCGGCGGCGGCCAGAAGGCGATGTTCGACGGCACGGTGGACTTCGCCGGCAGCGACGCGCCGCTGAACGACGAGCAGGTCAAGGAGCACCCGGACATCGTCCACATCCCGACCGTCCTCGGGGCGGTCGTGGTTACCTACAACCTGGAGGGCAACCCCAGGTTGAGGCTGACCCCCGACGTGGTGGCCGACCTGTTCCTGGGCAGGATCAAGAAGTGGAACGACCCGCGCATTGCCGCGGTCAACCCCGGCGTCCGGCTCCCGGACCTGGACGTGGCCCCCGTGCACCGTTCCGACGGCAGCGGCACCACATTCGTGTTCACCGATTACCTGAGCAGCGTGAGCCCCGCGTGGAAAGAGAAAGTGGGTAAGGGCACCTCTGTGAAATGGCCGGGCGGCCTGGGCAGCAAGGGTAACGACGGGGTGACCGCCACCGTCCGGCAGACCCCGGGCGCCGTCGGATACGTGGAACTGATCTACGCCGAGCAGAACAGGATGCCCCATGCCGCGATCAAGAACCAGGCGGGGGAGTTCGTCATGGCGTCGCTGGACAGCGTGACGGCGGCGGCGGCCGGTGCGGCGGCCGAGATGCCCGATGACCTGCGGGTCTCCATCGTCAACGCGCCCGGCAAGGACGCCTACCCCATCTCCTCCTTCACCTACCTGCTGGTGCCGAGGGATATCAAGGACAGGGCCAAGGGCAAGGTGCTGGCCGAGTTCTTCTGGTGGGCCATCCACGACGGCCAGAAGTACGCCAGGGACCTGCTCTATGCGCCGCTTCCCGAGGCGGTGGTCAAGAAGGCCGAGGCCAAGGTCAAGGGCCTGACCGGCGGCGGCCGGCCGCTGCTGGAGGGGAAGTAAACCGGGGTGGCGCCCGGAGAACGGCCGAAGCCGTCCTCCCGCGGTATGCTGAGGTGGGGAACGTGTTGCGACTCAAAGGCGTCTTCCCGGCCCTGACCACGCCCTTCGAGAAGGGGGCCGTGGCGCTGGACCTGCTCCGCCACAACGTGGCTGCGTACAACGCCACGCCGGTGAGCGGTTACCTGGCCCTGGGCTCGACGGGGGAGTTCCCGCACCTGACGGCGGACGAGAAGCGGCGGGTGCTGGAGGCCGTCGTGGAGGAAGCCGGGTTGGCGGGGCGACCGGTCATCGCCGGGGTGGGGGAACTGTCCACGGCGGCCGCCGTGGCGGCGGTGCGCGAGGCGGCCGTAGCGGGCGCGGCGGCGGTGATGGTGGTGCCGCCGTTCTACTACCGGCCGGCGATGGACGACGCCGCCCTGGCGGTTCACTACGAACGGGTGGCCGACGCCTCGCCGGTGCCGGTGCTCCTCTACAACGTCCCGGCCCTGGCCGGCGTCACCCTTTCCCCGGTCCTGGTCGAACGGCTGGCCGATCACCCCAACATCATCGGCATCAAGGACAGCTCCGGCGACTTGGTCCTGCTGGGCGCCTATCTCCAAGCGTCAGCCGGCAACGACGGGTTCGCCGTCCTCACCGGCTCGGGCAGCGCGCTCCTCGCGGCCCTGCTGGCCGGGGCGGCGGGGGCGATCCTCGGGGTGGCCGGCGTGGCGCCGTGGGAGTGCGCCGGGCTGGTGGAGGCCGTCGCCCGCCACGACCTGGCCGAGGCGCGCCGGCTGCAGGGGCGCCTCGCCGGGGTGGAGCAGCAGGTGCTGGATCCATATGGCCTGCCGGGCCTCAAGTGGGCCATGGACCTCCTGGGCTATTTCGGGCTCGAGCCGCGGGCGCCTTTGCGGCCCCTGGACGACGACGAGAAGTCGCGGATCAAACAAACCCTGTACACGACTGGGTGGCTGAACGCATGTTGAAGGGATTTTCCTTGCGCCGCCGGTTGGCCGGCTGGGGGGTGCGTCGGGCGGCGCGCCTGCTCGCCGACCCGCGGGTGCCGCTCTGGCCCAAGCTGCTGGCCGCCGGCGCCCTGGCCTACCTGGTGATGCCGGCCGATCTGGCTCCCGACGTCTTCCCGCTCCTGGGGTGGGCCGATGACGTCCTGCTGCTGGCGCTGGCCTGGCGGTTATTGACGCGATTTGACCGCCGCTCGCCTTGACCGGGGAACGGGATCGATCCCGAGCAGCCTCTCTTGCTGGCGATTTGCCGTATGTCGGGACGCCGGGTTCGGTTTCGTCGACGCCACCTGTTTTGCCGTTTGCGAGCGTCTGTCCCTGGAGAAGGCCTTCACCTACGACCGGAAACACTTTTCCCTTTACCGGCCGACCTTTGTCCCCAACTTGACCCTCCTGCCCTGACAGCTTGCGCCGCTGCTCAGTAACGGGAGAGATCCGCTTGATCGGTTGGAACGGCCGTGAAGCCGGGAAGACCGTTCTGGAGCCCCGCATCGTGCCCCTTGGGGCGGCCTGTTCACGGCGTCCCTCCCGGAAGAAGCCCTCCTCATCCGAAACTGGATGGGCCGGGAAATGGCCCACCTGTTCCGCCGATCCGGTCGAGGTCGGGATCAAAGGAAACCACGCCACGCCGGCCGGCAGCCATCATTTCGGTAGCCACCAGCGCGATTCTCCGAGCAAATCGAGAAACGCGCGAGGGGTCATGATACGGGTGGTCCCGTAGAGCTCGATCTCCAGCAGGTCTTTGTCGCCCGTCACCAAGAAGACGGCCCCCGCGGCCTCCGCGGTCGCAAGGAATTTATCATCCTCGGGATCACGGCAGACCCTGACCTCGTGGACCGGCGTCACCCGTTTCACGTTGGTGGAGAGCAACGTGCGCCACTCACCCACCAATGAGGCTGGCAGATTGAATTTATCCGCCAGTTTGACAAGAATCTCGGCCAGGATCTCGGGTGAAATGGCCAGGTCGAATAACCCGCGGAGCCGCCAAGCATCGACCACCTGCAGGGGTGAACCGCCGAAGAGAATGGCCGACAGCAGGACGTTGGTGTCGAGAACGACGCACGGGCGGTCAGGCATTGCGAATCAATTCGAGCATTTCTTCTTCGGTCAACTCATCGGGATTCCGGCCCTGAGCCCGCAACCACTCGCGGAATGCTCCATGGGACTTCCGCAGGGCGGCTTCGAAGCGCAGGTTCCAGAGGGCCTGAGCCTGTTCCTGGCTGCGAACGTACTCCTCGTAGGGAACAAGGACGGCTTCCGGCTTACTGTCCCGCGCCAAAATAACGGCTTGGCCACTCTCGCGCAACTCGCTCAAAATGGCTCGCAACCGCGCCCGCGCCTCGGTCACTCCAATAATCTTGAGCATGAAAGCCACCTCACTAAAGAGTATACGATGATTTATAGTGTACAGTCAAGCATACACCCGATTTTCGGGGATCATTTTCCAGATACAGGACCACGGGCCAAAAAGTTTCTCCGGCACGGCCATCTATTACGATTACCTTTTGGAGCTGAGCTGGACCGACCCGGCCAGCGCCACGCCGTACAGCACGACCCTGACCTACGAGGCGGCGGCGACGCCGTGAGTGACCCTTCCAGCCCCAAAAGGCGCGGCAATGTCGTCCGGTTGGCCGGCGTGCGCTTGTGCACCGTCTTGCCGTCCCGGTAGGATTGGCGGAGCAAGGCGTAGGGGGCCGGAGCGGTGAGGGTTGGAGAGGAGGCGCGCTGATGCGCGAGGTGCTTTTCGTTTGCGCCCACAACGCCGGGCGGAGCCAGATGGCCGAGGCCTTCCTGAACCATTACGCCCGGGGCCGGGTGCGGGTCGTTTCCGCCGGGACGGAGCCGGGCGGGGAACTGAACCCCGCGGTGGTGCGGGCCATGGCGGAGGTGGGCATCGACATGAGCGGCCACCGCCCCAAGCTGCTGACGCCGGAGATGGCGGAGCGGGCCGACCTGGTCATCACCATGGGCTGCGGCGTAGCCGAATCCTGTCCGGCGGGATTTTTGAGGATCGACGCCGATTGGGGCCTGGAGGACCCCGAAGGGCAGCCGATCGAGAAGGTACGGGAGATACGCGACCGTATCCGCGGCAGGGTGCTGGCCCTGCTGGCGACAATCGACGGCACCGCCTCCTGATGCGGACAGGCATGCGCCCAGGAAAAGCATAAGCTCCATGCACCCCGCGAACCGGACGCCGTTGCCGGGCAGTTACCCCCTTCTGCAAATCTCCATAGGTGTTTCGACAAACTTCGACAAATTTCGACATTTTTTGCTATAAAGATATGCAAAAACTTTTCGATCCAATGATAGAACGATAGATGGAAGGTCCGGCCATTGAAGGGAGGCAGGGAGCCGGATGGAGCATGCACGGCCTCGTGGTCGGCCCGACGTTATCCAGCATGAACTGGCCGGGCTGCAAGCCGCCTATGCCGCTTGTTTCGAACAGTGCCTCGGCGTTCTCCCGTCGGTAGGGCTGCAATTGGGCCGTCAATCCACCGCTGTGGCGGACTTGGCGGACGGCGGGCCGTCGCGGGTTTTGGAGCACGCGCGGCGGGGTTTCGAGGACCTGCGCCGGTACGCCGGCCGGGTGGCCGAGGAGGACCGGCGGACGTTCGGCCGGCTTCGCGAGCAGATGGGTCGGGTGGAGCGGATCGCGGGGTGTGTTGAAAAGGCCATCGCCTTGTCCCGCGAACTGCGGCTCCTGGCCCTCAATTCCACCATCAAGGCCTGCCGGTGGGGAGCGGCGGGGGCAGGGTTCGCCGTGATCTCCACGCGGGTGGAGGGGCTGGCCGCGGACATGGAGCGCGACCTGCGGGCCTTGACCGATTCGGGGCGGCGCGTTACGGATGCCTACTCGCG
>DYIH01000040.1:0-1138 GCA_020723785.1 Thermaerobacter marianensis | reverse complement strand
GGAACAGGTGGGCGCCTTGGAGAACGACACCGCCGGCCAGTTGGCCGGCGTGGGCACCCGGTTGGAGGGTTGTTTCCCGTTACTGGAGTCCTCCATTACCGAAACCGTTCACTCCGTGCAGGAGGCCCTGGCCCTGTCCGGCCGGCTGCGGGACGCCGTCCGAGGCATCATGGTCACCTTGCAGGGCCACGACATCGTGCGCCAATCCCTGGACCACGTGGCGCTGACCATGGCCGAGGTGCAGGCGGTCGCGGGTGTCTCCGCCGACGCGGAGCGGGGGAGGTTCATCGGCCAAGCCGTTCCCCTGTGCGGCCGGCTGCTGGATGAGGTCAACGGGCAGGTGGCCGGCCTCGTGGACCAGATGGAGGCCGTCATCCAGGACGTGCAGGACCTGCGCGCGCCGTTGGATGCCGCCGGGGCCGCGCGCCTGGAAGAATTGTTCCGCCAGGCGGTGCGTGGGGTCGACGACGCCGTGGCGGTGATCGACCGCCTGGCCGGGCGCAAGAACGGGATCCTCCAGCGGGTGGACGAACTGGTCCAAGCCGTGAAAGCGGCCCACGCCGGCTTCGCCAAGCTCTTCCACGTAGCCAAGGGCCTGTCGCGCCTGGGGCTCGTCGCCCGTATCGAGCTGGCTCGCATCGGCGGCCGGGTCGGCGAGGATGACGGATCGGTGGTGGCCGCTTTCAGGAGCCTGGTGGAGAGCATGGAGTCCCTGTTGCGCGAGGCGGAAGGCCACCTGCTGGCGGTCGGGGAGGGAATGGGGCTGGCCCTGGCGTCGTACCGGGACGGTGTGGCCGCCCAGATCGACACCTTTACCCGCCTCCGGGACGCGCTCCGGCAGTCCCTGGAGCAGCTCCGTCAGAATCAGGCCCGGGTGCTGGAGGCGGCGGGAGCCCTGCTCACCCTTGCGGAGGACGCCAACCGGGCCATCGGCGCCCTCATCTCTCCGCTGCAGGCGTTACGGGAGTCGGTCAGCCGGGGCGACCGGCTCAAAGAGGCGATTCTCGGTCTGGCGCCGGGGGCTGGCGAGGATCTATCCGGGGAGGGGACGGCGGTGCACAACGAACGCTGGGCGGCGTTGCTGGCGCGGTTCACCACCTTCAGCCACAAGAAGATCGCCGGCGAGGCCCTCAACCTG
>DYIH01000039.1 GCA_020723785.1 Thermaerobacter marianensis | reverse complement strand
CTCCACCCTGTTCCACGACATCACCGAGGTCATCCTGGAAGCATCGTTCTGGGCCGAGCAGGAGGGGGCGGACGCCGTCACCGACCGTCATGTCGTGCAGGCGCTGGAGGAACGGATCTATCGCTCCAACCGCATCGAGGAGAAGATCCTGGAGATGATCACCGAGGGCACCCTGCTGGTCGAGACCGACGGCGCCCGGGTGGGGCAGGTGAACGGGCTGGCCATCCTGGACCTGGGCGACCACGCCTTCGGCAAGCCCAACCGCATCACCGCCCGCACCTACCTGGGCGAAAAGGGTGTCGTCAACATCGAGCGGGAGACGGAGATGTCAGGCCCCATACACTCCAAGGGCGTCTTGATCCTCAGCGCCTACCTGGCCGGCAAGTACGCCCAGGAGAAGCCCCTGGCCCTCTCCGCCAGCCTGTGCTTCGAGCAGTTGTACGAGGAGGTGGAGGGAGACAGCGCCTCCAGCGCCGAACTCTACGCCCTGCTCTCGGAACTGGCCGGCCTGCCCATCGACCAGGGCATCGCCGTCACCGGTTCGGTGAACCAAAAGGGCGAGATCCAGCCGATCGGCGGGGTCAGCGAGAAGATCGAGGGGTTTTTCCATGTCTGCAAGGCCCGCGGCCTGACGGGCCGGCAGGGGGTGCTCATCCCCCACCAGAACGTGCGCAACCTGATGCTCAAGGACGAGGTGCGTGAAGCGGCGGCCCGGGGGGTCTTCCACATCTACGCCGTGCGCACCATAGATGAGGGCATCGCCCTCCTCACCGGCGTGCCGGCCGGTGAGCGCCAGCCCGGCGGCACCTATCCCGAGGGCACGGTCAACTTCCTCGTCCAGCGGCGCCTGGACCAGATGGCTGAGGCCATGCGCGCCTTCGGCCATGACCGGAACGATGAGGACGAGGAGCCGGAGCGCCCGGCGCCCCGGCCCAAGCCGGCGCGGCGCCGCGCGCCGACCCGTCGCAAATAGCGGCGCCGGCCTCATCCGGAGGGAAGGTCCCCTTTGGCAGACGGCGCGGGGAAGCGTGAAAAAGCCGCTCCCTGAGGTGTGAGGAGCGGCCGGTTTCTCGCAGGTCGGTGCCCAGTCTTAGCGCGCGGCGGCCAGCGCCAACTCCGGCAGGGCGGCGCCCCGGCCCTCGGAGCGGACGTCCTTGATGCCGTCCTCCTCGCCCCGGACGAATTCCCGGGCGTTGTAGCGCTGCACGCGCAGGGTGTCGACGATGTAACGGCAGGCGACGCCGGGATCGATGGTCGTGCCGCAGGTGAAGATATCGAACGACGCGTAACGGTGCTCCGGATGCGTGTGCACGGAGATATGGGATTCGGCCAGCACCACCACGCCGCTCAGCCCCTGCACAGGAAACCGCTGAAAGGCGGTCTTCACGACGGTCGCCCCGCAGGCTTCGGCAGCCCGCAACATCGTCTGGCGCATCAAACCCAGGTCGTTCAGCTTGTCGTAATCCACGCCCCACACGTCGAGCAAGATGTGCCTGCCGAAGGTCTGATGTTCCCTGTGCATAAAAAAGCCCCCCTTTGTGAACAACTCCAGCCCTTTCAGGCTGGACGGGGCCATCGTTTCCACCACGGGGGAAGAAGTCGGGCGCGTGTTGCCCCAACCCTTTAAGCGGAACTCAGGCACCTGATTTTGACGTTACTTATTTTATACGCGACCCCCCAAACCGTCAAGAAAAAATACAACCCGACCGGCGCGCTCACGGATCGGCTCGTTCAGCATAAATTTGCCTATGAGTCGGTATGCTAAATAGCAACAAGCACGGGAAGGACGGGTTGCGGTCATGAAGGAGCCAATCGAGCAAATTTTCTATGAAGAGGTCCGGGAGAAAAAGACGGCGGCCGCCGGTGTCCACGGCAAGAAAGGGAAGAAGGGCCGGGTGGGCAAGATGGTAACGCCGGCCGACATTTCCAGCCGGGATTACCGGGAAGCGCGAGACCTGCCTTCTTTCAACGTTTACGATTTCATCCACAAGTTGCATGAGGCGCCGACCTTGAAGAACGTGCTCCTGGCCCGCATGGAGGAGGAGTACAGGGCCTACCGGCAGGCCACGGAGAAGGCGCTGGACGCCATGGCCGAAGTCGTGCAGTTGGGGGTCGATCCGCTCTACAAAGAAGTGGCGCGGTTGCAGCAAAGCGTCGAGGAACTGGCCGGCCGGGTCGAGGCCCTCCAGCGCCTGAGCCGGCAGGACGCCGTCATCATGTCGGACCTGCTTGCGGACGGGGGGGGCGATCCCGCCGCCTTTGGCCCTGCCGGCCACCCGCCCGGCCTCGCCGGCAAGAAACGCATCCGCTGGGGCTCCAACCCCGAATCGATCCGGCAGACGGTGTTCAACCAGCTCCGCCTCCTCGAGGAGCAGGGTGAGGAGATCACCACGGAAACGATCAAGCAGCGCATCCCCAGCATGCTGCGCTGGATTTACGGTGAACGGGCCGTCTTCAACGGGATCGAGGGCCTGCGGCGGGACTTCCTGGCCTGGGCAAACACCCGGTGCGCCCAGGCCGGCCCGGCCGCCGCACCCACCGGCGCCCCGGAGACGCGGGTGGACGATATGGCGCAGGCCGCTGCGGGCATCGCGGAGCCCGACTTCCCGAGCGAAGAACCGGCCTAGGAGCGCACCCCCCGGCGGGGGATGTCGAAAGCGGCCACCCTCTTCGCAACGCGCTCCTGGCGGTGGACGCGCGCCACACCGCGCCCCGCCGTCGCGGCGACTGTTCCGGCGCATACCTCCGGCCGGCGGCCCATAGAATCATTGGGCGGTGGCATTCCGCCGGAGGAGGGGGCCGCCTTGCCCGAACGCCGGCTGCTGCAAGGCACGCTGGCCCTGACGGCCGCCGGCCTTTATTCCCGCCTGGCCGGATCCGTTTTCCGCATCCTCTTGGTCCGAATCATCGGCGAGGCGGGCATCGGCCTGGTCCAGATGGCCCTGCCCCTCTTCGGGCTGGCCATCAATCTGGCCACTCTGGGCCTTCCGGCGGCGTTGGCCACCGTCGTCGCCGACCGGGCCGCCCGGGGGGATTGGCCCGGCGCCGAGCAGGCCCGCCGCATGGTGACGCGCCTCGTGCTGGCGGCCACCCTCGTCATCGCCGCCGTGACCTGGCTGGGGGCCGGCCTGCTGGCGGAACGGGTGCTGACCGATACCCGGACCCACCTTTCACTCACAATCATGCCACCCGCGATCGTCGCCGCGTCCCTGGCCATGGTGCTGCGGGGCTACTTCCAGGGACTGCAGGATCTGACGCCCAGCGCCATCGCCCAAGTGGTCGAACAGACGGTCCGCATCGGAACCGTGCTGCCCCTGGCCCTCCTGCTGCTCCCTCACGGCCTGGCGGCGGCGGCCGGAGGCGCCATGGCCGGCATAGCGTGCGGCGAACTGGCTGGCCTGGCGGTCCTCGCGCTCCGGCACCGCCGGCTGGAGGCCTCCCCCCGCCCCTGGCGGCGGTTGCGGACCACCAAAAACCGGGACACCGCCCCCCCGGCCCTGGCCCGGGGCTTGCTGGGCCTGGCCGTGCCCGTCATGCTGGCCGGGTTGGCCGGTTCCCTGACCGCCACCCTGGACGTGATGCTCATCCCCCGCCGCCTGGAGGCGGCAGGCTTTTCCTGGGAGGAGGCGACGGCCCAATACGGCCGGTTGACCGGCATGGCCGTGCCGCTCCTCTTCCTGCCCATGGTGGTCGTCTACCCGCTGATGACCTCCCTGACGCCCGCCATTTCGACCGCCGCCGCCCTGGGGAACCGCCGGCTCCTTCAGTCCCGCATTCGCCTGGGGGTGCGCGTGACCCTGGCCGTCGCCCTTGCCGCGGGTCTCCTCTTCCTGCTGGCCCCGCGCCGGTTGGCGGCGCTCCTTTACGGCAGCCCGGACATCGCCCCCCTGGTCACCTGGCTCGCCCTGGCCGCCCCGTTGACCTACCTCCAGCACCTCGAGGACGCCGTCATGACCGGCCTCGGCCTGACGGCCCAAAGCCTGCGCAACTACGTCATCGGCATCGCCGTCCGCCTGGGGTTCATCTATGTCCTTACCGGCTCTCTCGGCATCACCGGCGCTCTATTGGGTATCATCGCCGGCCAGGGCGTGATGGCCCTACTCCACGCCCGCGACATCCGCCGGGCGACTGGTCGCTATCCCCTGCCGTAGCAAGCGCTCGTCGTGCCGGTGGACGCGCGCGCCTGCGACCTCTGGCGCGAAACGCCGCGGAACGACGCTTCTGGCCACCGCCGTTTCGTTATCGGCGAGGGCGCGGCCGGGGACGCCCATCTCGACTCGTCATTGGGGACCGCAGAGCGCGAACGCGCCCAACTGTATACGGCGCGGGCACGTGAACGATAAGATAACAGATATGATCCCACAACAGCAGTCCCAAGGAAACAGGGGCAGGCTCCTGGTCGCAGGGGCCACCCTTTCCTTCGCCAGCATCTCGATCCTGGGCAAGCTGGCCTACGCCGCGGGGGCCAACGAGGTGACGATCCTCGCCTTCCGCTTTGCGGCAGGGGCGGCGGTCCTTTGGCTGCTGCTGTGGCGCGAGGGTTGGGCGGCGCGCCTGCCCGGCCGAGACATCGCCACCATGGCGGCGCTGGGGATCCTGGGAATGGGGGGTGTGACCGGGGCCTTCTTCGCCGGCCTGAAGCTGATTCCCGCCTCTCTGGCCATCATGTTGATGTATACTTACCCGCTCTTCCTGGCCTTGGTGACGACCTTGCTGGGCCGGGAACGGCTCTCGCCCCGCCAGGGTTTGGCGTTGGCCATGGCCCTCGCAGGCGTGGCCCTGACGCTGGCCCCCGCCTGGCAGCGCACCAACCTGTCGGGCGTATTCTGGGTGCTCGGGGCGGCGATGTTGCATTCCCTGTACCTGTTCGCCACCCAGCGGGTCGTCCAGCGGGTGCCGCCGCCGGTGATGACCGCCTACCTGACCGCATTCGCGGCGCTCGCTTACCTGGCGGCCGGCCTGCTCGGGGGCGAACTGCGCCCGGACATCGGCCTGCAGGGCTGGGCGGCCATCCTGGGAATGGCCTTCATCAGCACCGCAGCCGGGCTGCGGCTGCTCTGGGCGGGGATCCGGCTCCTGGGCGTCAACCGGGCGGCGCTGATCACCACCATGGAGCCCCTGGTCGCCACCCTCCTGGCGGTGCTGGTGCTGGGCGAACATTGGGGCCTGCGCCAGACCCTCGGGGCGGCGCTGATCCTGACCGGGGTCTGGTGGGTACCGGGCCGGCGGCCCGCCGACCTGCCGACGCCCGTCCCCCGCGCCCGCGACTGAACCGTGCGAAACGCCCTGGGCACGCTACCGCGTTGCCTGTCCGGCCGGTTCCACGGCGACGTCGCCCGCCCTGGCGATGTTGATCCAGGTAGTCCCCGCGGTAAAGCGCATCGGTTCATCCCCGCGGGTGAACACGAAGGGCCGGTCGGGGCCGTCCTTCCGCCAGCGCCCCTTGTAAAACCTCCCGCCGGTGAGGAAGAGGGCGTCCCCGCGTCCGGTGACGGTGACCTCCATGTGGCCGGCCGCATCGCCGGTGGAACGCTGGCGGGCCAGGATGACAATCACGTTGTCGGCGGCCACCACCCCCCCGCCGTCGATCCGCAGGGGCTCGCCGTTGACCAGCTTTTCGTAGCGCCGGCCTGTCCAACGATACGCGGTCGTATAGCGGTACAAGCGGTTGTTGGAATAGGTGATGCGCACCTCCCCGGCGGGGTCGCCGCCGCCGGCGTCCCCCACCGGCAGGGGTCGCAATGGGCGCAACGGCTGGCCCCGGATCGAAGCCGCGGCCAGGAGCCGGTCGGTGCCGGTATATACGTTGTGGGGGGCTCGCCGCTCCCGCGAGCGCCAGTAGGCCTCGCCGGCCCCGCGGATTTCGTCCAGGCTGGCCACCCCCAGCCGGGCGATCAGGTCGTAGGCGTCCTTGCTACCACCCACATGGCCGTACGGGACGCCGTGGCCGCTGGCGATCTCGACGAAGTAGGGCCGGGCGCTGCGCACCGGGCCGATCTTCTCCGCCGGACGGGAATCGAAGATCGCCAGGAAGCGGGTGATGCCCCCCTCGGCGACCGCCTCATACACCATGTCGGCGCGGTCCAAACCGCTCTGGGGGCGGGCGTCGGGGTGGTTGTCGATCATCACCGCCACGGCCCCCGGCAAGGGCGGGGGAGCGGGGGGCTCCGGCGGCCGGGCCGCCTTGCCGGGGCGCTCCCCGGCGCTGGCCTGGTTGGCTTCCTGCCGGGCCTGGCCGTCTTCCTGCCGGGCCTTGTCGGGTGCGCCGCCAGCGCCGCCGGCCCCGCCGCCGCAGGCGGCCATCAGGAGGGCCGCGCCCGCCAACAGAACGCCGGCCCGGGCGACTCGCCACGGCCCGCGCACCAGGCGCGCGGTGTCAACCGGTAATCGGTCGTCGGCCCTGTTCATGGCCTGGTGAACCGCAGTCCCCAGTGGTAGGGGCCGATTTCCCAGTCCCCGGCCGGCCGCCATCCCACGCGCTCCGCCAATTCCACAACCTGCTCCGGCTCCAGGCGCTCCTCCACCGGCGGCCCCATAGGCGTCGGTTCCTTGCGCCAGTCGACCACCAGCAACCGGCCGCCGGGACGGGTCAACCGCAGCGCCTCGGCCAGGAGGGCCGCCGGGTCCTCCGCCTCGTGGAGCACGTTGGACAGGAGAACGGCGTCGGCCACCCCGTCGGCCAGGGGGATGTTGGTTTCCTTGGAGAGGACCGTCTCCACCTGGGACAAGCCCTCGTTGAATTTTTGCTGGCCGATGCGCATGAGCATGTCCAAGGAGATGTCAATGGCATAAACCCTGCCGGCGGCACCCACCATCCGGGCCGCCGGGACGGTGAAGTAACCTGGGCCGCAGCCGATGTCGGCCAGCACCTGGCCGGACCCCAACTCCAGGCCGGCCAAGGCCTGCTCCGGCGGCATCCAGCGGCGGCGTTCCGGGTCCTCGAGACGGTGCATCTGTTTCGGATCAAACTTGTGCGCCATCGCTTCACACCCTTATCCCGGCGCGAGTCGGTCCGGTCCGCTCCGCCCCTATACTATACCTCGTCAAGACCGCTCTTTCCTGCTGTTCCGCTCGACGGCTGGAACCAAACAAAAAAGCGGGATCGCTCCCGCCCAAGCGCCAAAGCCGCCGCGGAGAGACCCCGGCACACGCCCCTAACTGAACTTGAGGAAAATCTTCTTGGCTCTTTCGACGGCCTCCTGCGAATGGGCCGCCTCGCCGTCCCGCAGGCACTCTTCCAGGTTGGCGGCCATCACCGCCATCGCAACCTTGGCAATTGCCGCGCGGATGGCGGAGAGCTGCATGATGATCTCCTCGCAGCCGCGACCCTCCTCCAGCATCTTCTGGATGCCGCGGGCCTGGCCCTCGATGCGCTTCATCCGGGCAATCAGGTCTTCGCGCAGCTTGGCCGACATCGCCGCTTCCGACATCAAAGGCATCCGCCCCCTAATCCTCCGGCCCATCGGCGACAACCGCCGACGGCGACCCCCTTTTATATACTACCAGGTCCTGCGGCCCGGCACAGCCTCGGTAATATGCATCGGCCCTGCGGGGCTCCCGGCCCCGCGACGTCAAATCCCTCAGCCAAAGCCGCCGCAGCCCCCGGCACCCGCAGCGTTGGCCCCACCCGACCAGAAGATGCTGCCGAAGACCTCCCGCAGCTTGTCACCGCCGCATTCGGGGCAGGTCACCGACGATTTCTTTTCCCAGGCGATCTTGACGGTAAACTGATGGCCGCAGGTCTGGCACCGGAATTCATAGGAAGGCACGAAGTTCACCCCCTGGCATGGCGCAATTATACCCTACCGGGTATTACTATAATACGCGCCGGGTGTCACGCCGTCAAGCCGGTAGTGAAGGTGAACTACCCCGCCCTCCACGGATGGGGCTTTCTGGCTCCATGATGAGTCTTGCCAAAGACTGAAACGGCGCTTGTGCTCGCGACGGTCAAGAAGCGCACGGTCGCAGAGGCGTTACGATGACGCTTTCCGCAGCTCCGCCAGCACCCTGCCGACCGGCGGACGGTCGGCCACGTCGCGGCCGACATACTTCCAGCGGATGCGCCCCTGCCCGTCCAGGACGAAGACCGCCGGGGCCTCCAGGTTGTCTCCGAGGAGGTTGAAGACACCGTATGCCTCGCCCACGGCGTGATCGGAGTCGGAAAGGATCGGAAACTTGAAGCCCATCTCCTCCTTGCCGGCCTGGTTCTGTTCCGGGCTCTCGGCGCTGATCACCACGACTTCGGCCCTCATCCGCTGGATGTCCGGATAGGCCCGTTGCAGGTCCCTGATCTGTTTCTTGCAGGGAGCACATAAAAATGTGCGAAAAAAGACGACAACCAGAGGCCTGCCGCGGAAATCGGACAGGGAAACCTCCTTCCCGCCGGCCTCCTCCAGGGTGAAGGGGGGTGCCAGGTCCCCGTCGCCCACGGTACCGCCCGTCCACATATGGGTAGCCAGGACGGCGCCGGCCACCACAACGGCAGCCGCCAGGACCAGGAACCCCCACAGCCGGCCCCGCTTGCCCGGCCTACGGCGGCCCCCACCCCTGGCCTTGCCCTCGGCGCCCAGTGCCCGCAACCGGCCCTTGGCATCCGGGCTCATCCGGACACCCCTTCGCGCCGGGGGCGAGAACTCGACAGCCGTGCGGGGCAAGGCACGACCGCTACCCCTGTCCGGCCAGGCGCTCAGCCAGCCGGATCAGGGTGCGCGTGCCGAAGCCGGTGGCGCCGCGGGGCTTGTACGGCAGGTCCTTGTCGTGCCAGGCCACGCCGGCGATGTCCAGGTGTGCCCAGGACGTCTCGCCGACGAACTCGCCGATGATCAGGCCGCCCGTGATCGTCCCGGCCGGCCGGCCGCCGACGTTCTTGATGTCGGCCATGTGGCTCTTGTACTGCTCCTTGTATTCCTCGTAGGCCGGCAGGGGCCAGAAACGCTCGCCGACGTCGGACCCGGCCCTGCGGACCTCCTCCACCAGCGCCTCGTCGTTGCCCAGGACGGCCGCCGCCTGGCTCCCCAGGCAGATGACGACGGCGCCGGTGAGGGTGGCGATGTCCACGATCCAGCGGGCGCCGATCTTCGCCGCGTAGGCCACGGCGTCGGCCAGGATGAGCCGTCCCTCGGCATCGGTGTTGATGACCTCGATCGTTTTGCCGTTCAGGGTGCGGACGATGTCGCCGGGCTTCTGGGCGCGGCCGCCCGGCAGGTTCTCCGTGGCGGGGATGACGCCGGCCACGTCCAAGTCCGGCCGCAGGCGGGCTATGGCCTGCATGGCGCCGATGACGGCCGCCGCCCCGGACTTGTCCATGCGCATCTCTTCCATGCCCTCGGAGGGCTTGATGGAAATGCCGCCGGCGTCGAAGGTGATGCCCTTGCCGACCAGGGCCAACAACGGCGCGTCGGCCCGCCCGCTCCGGTAGCGGATGACGATGAAGCGGGGCGGCTCGTGGCTGCCCCGTGCGACCCCCAGCAGGGCGCCCATGCCCTCCTGTTCGATGCGCGCCTCGTCGAAGACCTCGACCTCCAGGCCGGCCCCCACCGCCACACGGGCCGCCGCCTCGGCCAGGAGGCGCGGCGGCAGCTTGTTGCCGGGTTCGATGGCCAGGTTGCGGGCCAGCACGGTCGCCTCGGCGAAAACGCGCCCCCGCTCGACGGCCGGCGCCACTGCCGCCGCGTCCCCGCCGGCCAGGACGACGGCCTCGTCGATCTCTTTCTCCTCTTTCTTGCTCTTGTGCTCCTGGAACCGCCACAGGCCGAGGAGGGCGCCCTCGGCCAGGGCCTGGCCGGCATCGGCGGGCGACACACCCCGCCCCGGAACGTCCGCGCCCAACAGGGTCAGTCCCAATCTCCGCGCTCCCCGGTCCCGGGCCAGCCTGGCGGCGGCGCCGGCCGCCTGGCGCACCTGTTCGGCGTCCAGCTTGTCCTCGGGCCCCAGGCCCACCAGGATGACGTGCCGGGCCGGAATGCGCCCGTCGGTGTGGAAAAGGACCGTCTGGTTGGGCTCGCCCTTGATCTCCCCGGCCTCCAGGAGCCGTCCCAGCGCGCCACCCAGGGCTTGGTCGGCTGCGGCGGCCGCCCCCTGCAGGCCGGCGTCCTTGCAGACGCCGGCGACCAGGGCGTCTACCGCGGCCGTGGGCGGCGCCTCTCCCGTAACGCGGATCTCCACGTCATTGACACCTCCGGAGTCTGGCTCATGTCAGACAACACAACAAGGCGCCGCCTCGCGGAACGGCACCTTGCCATGGAGCGCTGAAAGATCCATCGGAGCGTGGCTGCACCTTGTCGGCACGCCGATGATCCCTTCAAAGGGCGGCGTCGAGGGCCTTGGCCAGCTCCGGCTTGGGCCGGAAGCCTATGAGGCGCTGCGTGACCTCCCCACCCTTGAAGACGAGCAGGGTCGGGATGCTCATGATCCCGTACTTGGCCGCCGTGTTGCGGTTCTCGTCCACGTTGAGCTTGGCCACCTTGACCCGGCCTTCGTACTCTTCCGCAAGCTGCTCCACCACAGGCGCCACCATGCGGCAGGGGCCGCACCAGGCCGCCCAGAAGTCCACCAGCACGGGGATGTTCGACTGCAGCACTTCCTGTTCGAATGTAGCGTCGCTGACCTCTACGACGTGTCCAGCCATCCGCGAATCCCTCCGCCGATCGATCCCCTTGGACCATGGGATACTTGATCTATGGTGCCCCCTGTCAGGAAGGCCTAACCAGGAATTAATTCTAGGCTCCCGACGGCAGCGGTGTCAAGGCAAGCGCGGGATCGACGACTCGCGGGCGGCGCTGGTCATCAGCCGCCAGCCGGCGGATATCTCGTCGGCCGTCCAGGCGCGGCTGGGCCGCGGCGTCACCCACCCCTACGGCCGGGGCGGCCGGTCGGGGGAGGACGTGCATTAGAGCCTGTCGCACAAACCGGACCGGAGGCCGAAGGGGGGGCCGCCGCCCCAGAA
>DYIH01000348.1 GCA_020723785.1 Thermaerobacter marianensis | reverse complement strand
AATCCGCTCATTTCTTGCCTTTCTCGTTCAGTTTGACGGTGTGGACCACGATGGGGCCCGCCGACGATGTGTCGAACTCGATGCCCGCCTCCACGCCCACCCGGGCGATCTCCTTGGCTGTCTTGAGCCGGTCGTACACCGCGAACATGGCGCCCAGGGCGAAGTTGCGGCCCGAGCCGATGGACCAGAAACGGTCGTACTCGAACACCTCGCGATAGGAGTACACGCCGTAGATGCCGGTCCTGTTGGCGATCAGCGCCGTGATCTGGGAGGACTCGTAGGGGTCGTCCTCTTCCTCCTTGGGATTGAGGAAGGCATGCTCCTTGAGGATGGGATGGATCTGGCGGAAGGTTTCGAACACTTCCATGCGGCTGCCCAGCTTGAGGTCCTCGAACCTGGACATCACGTTGCTGATCACCAGATGATGGGCCGAGCTGCCGCAGATGCCGATGTAGGAGTCGTGCAAATGCAGGATCTTCTCGTACTCGCCCTTGTAATGCCTTCCCAGCCGCAGGTCGCCGAAGGTGGTCAGCGATTCGGAGGCGATGGCGACCTGGCCGTTCTTCTTCACTGCGACGATAGTGGTCATGATTGAATCCGTGACGAGTGACGGGTAACGAGTGACAGGTTGCGCCGCGGCGGTTTTGTCACCTGTCCCCCGTCGCCCGTCACAGCAGTTACAACAACACCCGCCGCATGTCGGCGAGCAGCTGTCCCAGGTAACTGGTGAAGCGCGCCCCGGCGGCACCGTCGATGACCCTGTGGTCGTAGGACAGGGACAGGGGCAGCACCAGGCGCGGCACGAACTGCGCACCGTCCCACACCGGCTTCATGGCCGATTTGGACACGCCCAGGATCGCCACCTCCGGCGCGTTGACGATGGGCGTGAACGCCGTGCCGCCCAGGCCGCCCAGGCTGGAAATGGAGAAGCAGCCGCCCTGCATGTCGGCGGGCTTGAGCTTGCCGTCGCGGGCGAGCTTGGCCAGCTCCGCGGTTTCCCGGGCGATGTCCAGCACGCCCT
>DYIH01000038.1:9387-11188 GCA_020723785.1 Thermaerobacter marianensis | reverse complement strand
TAATAATTTGGAGCCGGGTCGAGCCCTACCCGGTGGTTGTCAGCGAGCCTTCGCCGTTTTCATCACACGTGGCGGCGTCACACGTGGCGGCGTCACACGTGGCGGCGTCACACGTGGCGGCGTTCCGCTTGATTGCGCTTTGGCCGCGTGGTAACATTCAATGATGCATTGCCGTGGGCAAATAATGTTGCGTCGTGAGCCAGCCAAGCGATCGCGGGCACAGGGCGGCGACGCCGTGCCTGAGGAAAGTCCGAACAGCACAGGGCAGGGTGCCGGGTAACGCCCGGCGGGGGCGACCCCAGGGAAAGTGCCACAGAAAGGATACCACCGCGATCGGCTGTCCGCCGGCCGCGGCAAGGGTGAAATGGTGCGGTAAGAGCGCACCGGCGGTCAGGCGACTGGCCGGCCAGGCAAACCCCACCCGCTGCAAGGCCAAATAGGGGAGGGATGACGTGGCCCGCTGAACCTCCCGGGTTGGCCGCAAGAGGCGGCAGGCGACTGCCGTCCCAGAGAGATGATCGCTCTCGACAGAATTCGGCTTACAGGTTGGCTCACGAAAACTTTTCGTCCAACTCCCCGCCCCGGCCGCCGCGGCGGGCCCCGGGCTTAGGACAACTGGTGGATTCCGAGCAGGATCAGCATGCAGCCGGCGGCGTACGTGGCCTTGTTCCCCAGCCGCCGGGCGCCGTAGCGCGCGCCCAGCCAGGCGCCCCCCCACAGGGTCATGTAACTGAGGACGGCGTTGAACATGGCGGTGGGCAGAGCGCCAAGGTTCCACAGGCCGGCGGCGAAGCCGTTGGTGAAGCAGTTGACCGACAGGGCCACCCCAAGGACGACCGACTCCCCAACGCTGATGACCCCGGAACGGTCCACGTCGGCCTCCTCGGGCTCCTGCCAGACATCGAGGAGCAGGGGGGGATCGGAGGCCGGCCGCGGCACGCCGGCCTCCGGGCGCCGCCGCTGGGCCAGGATAACCCACAGGCCGACCCCGATGAGCAGGCCGGCGCCGATGGCGTTGGCGGCGCGATTGCTGAGAAAGCGGCCGGTATAGGTGCCTGCCCAGACCGATGCGTAGGTGAAGGCAAAGGCGATGGCGGCAATGACCAGGTTCGGGAGGGGGGGCAGCTTGATCCGCCGAATCCCGTAAGCGATGCCGACGCTGAGGTTGTCGAGGTTGGAAGCCATGCCCATGAGGAGCAGATTCAACAGCGTGCCCATCCGCGACCCTTCTCCCCGCCGGATACTTGCTGCTCAATAGGCGTGTCAAAAAGGTCCGGATGCGCAGATGGGCCTTTCTTGCACGCCGTCGGCACGCTGTATCCTATGAGGCAAGGCCGCCGGGTGCCCGCGGCGGTGGGTGACGTACCGGGCCGTGCCTCGTGCGACCAAGACCAAGGGGGGTACCCGGCAGCGGGCGCCCCCCCTTGTCCCTTGGTCCAATTCCGTTTGTTACATGTGCAGGCCCAGCCTGGCGTCCAGAGACGCCGGACCGGCCCCCTGGGTGAGGATGACCAGGGCCATCACCAGCACCGCCAACTCGAACTCGTAGCCGGTCGTGTCCGTACGTGTGAACCCGGCATGCCGCTTGGCCAGCACGATGGCGCCGACCATGACGATGGCCGCCAGGAACGCAGCCAGGTGCGTGGCCAGGCCGACCACCAGGGCCAGACCGCCGAAGAACTCCACCAAGCCGGCGATCAGGGCCAGCAGCGACGGCGCCGGGACGCCGACCTGCCGGAAGAACTCGGCTGTCGTTTTCCGCCCGTTGGGGGCGAAGAGCTTGGCATACCCGTGAACGATC
>DYIH01000038.1:0-9377 GCA_020723785.1 Thermaerobacter marianensis | reverse complement strand
ATGATGCCGGTTATGACGCGGAGCGCCAGCATGGCCAAGTCGGCGTAGGGGGTGAAAACGGCTTCCAACATGCGCATTCCCTCCTTTCCTCCGCCCCGCCCCATAGCAACCCGGGCGGGTCGACGATCCGCCGGGGCCCCCCGATGCGGGGGCGGCGGGGCTGAATTGAGTGCCCCGGCCCGGACGGCGCCGGCCGCTTTTGGGGCCGGGGTGAAAACCATTCTATGCGCGGGTTCGGTCGAATCATGAGGGTTTGCTGGTACAATGGACCTCGGACGAATCGGAAGCATAGGGTGGTGCCGTACCGTGGCCCCTGAACCGCTCCTTTGGTTGGCAAGCATCCTACTGGCGGCGCTGGCCGGCGTCCTCTTCGTTGCCTGGCGCGGGGCCCGGCGCTCCCAGGCCCCCGATGCGGCGCTGCAGCAGCAATTGCTGGCTATCCAGTCGGCCCTGTCGTCCCAGGTCGCCCAGGTCCAGGGCGCGGTCCGCGCCCTGGAAGCCCGGGTGGTGGAAACCGGCGGCCAGGTCCAGGGAGCCGTCCTGCGCGACCTGGGGGAGGCCCGCCGCGCTCTGGAATCGGTCCGAGCCCTGGAGGAGGTCCGACGGCGGCTGGAGGAAGAGGTGCGCGCCTCCACCCGGCGCATCGAGACCGTCCTGGCCGGCAGTCAGTCCCGGGGCGAGGCGGGGGAGAACATCCTGCGAGAGGCGTTTCGCCACTTCCCCCCCGGGATGCTGGAGCAGAACTTCCGGGTCAACGGCAAGCCGGTGGAATACGCCCTGGTCCTGGCCAACAAAAAGCGCCTGGCCATCGACTCCAAGTGGCCGGCCCAGGGACTCCTGGCGCAGTTGGAAGAGGCCGGCGACCCGGCGGCGCGGGAGCGGCTGGCGGCCGAGGTGGAGAGAACGATCCGGAAAAAGGCCGCCGAGGCGGCCCAGTACATCGACCCGGCCACCACGCTGCCGTGGGCGGTGGCGGCCGTACCCGACGGGGCCTTCGCCGTCTGCCGGCAGGCCCACCTGGAAGCCTTCCGGTCCAACGTCATCCTCATGCCCTACAGCATGGCCGTACCCTACCTGCTGGCTCTCTACAACCTGCACCTGCAGTACGCCCGCTCCATCGACGCCGACAACCTGGAAAGCTACCTGCGCCAGATGGAGCGGAGCCTGAACGGCATCGAGCGCGCTCTGGAGAACAGCGTGGCGCGCGGCGCCACCATGGTGGCCAACGCCTATACCGAATGCAAAGGCTTGGTGGCCGACATGCGGGGAGCCATCGCCTCCCTCACCGCCACGACACCCCCTCGGGCCATACGGCGTGACGGGGATTTGCGGGGCGCGGCCGCCCGGGAGATGGCGGTCACGGGTGAGATCACCACGGAAACGGGGAAGGCGGCTGGGGAATCGGAACAACTTCGTGATGCTCTTGACAATACCCAAGCAAGTGAATATGATGATAAATAAGACGATGTATCATTTAGTATTGCAGTTTCTAAGAATTATTACTGTTTAAGGGTCGTTGAGGCTATGGACATCGCACAGGTCATCAACAAATACCGGGAATGCGGACAGAAGATCACCCCGCAGCGGCTGGCGGTGCTGAAGGCGCTGGAGGGAGACCGCTCCCACCCGACGGCCGCGGCGGTGGTGGAAAAGGTGCATCGGGACAATCCCTACATCTCCCCGGCCACCGTCTATCGCGTGCTGAATGAATTGGCAGCCATGGGCGAGATACAATCCCTGGCCCTGAAGGACGGGACGACGCGTTTCGATCCCAACGCCGAAGACCACGCCCACCTGTTGTGCGAGCGGTGCGGCCGGATCGACGACGTTCCCTGGACAGTGACGGCCGGCGCGTTGCCGGGCTCCCTGTCCATGGGATACCGGCTCAACTCCGTGCAGGTGATCTTCCGCGGCGTGTGCCCACGGTGCCAGGGGGAGTCCGTGACCCCGGCCGGGTTGTAGGTGGGCACCTGTCCCGTGAGGGTTGTGGACAAACTGTAAAAAACAACAAGGAGGATGGTTAACGTGGTCCAGATTCAAAAGCAGGCCCCCGACTTTACCGCCGACGCGGTCATGCCCGACGGTTCCGTCAAGGAGATCCGCCTGGCCGACTACCGGGGGAAGTATGTAATCCTCTTCTTCTACCCGCTGGATTTCACCTTCGTTTGCCCTACGGAGATCATCGCCTTCAGCGATCGGATCGAGGAATTCCGCTCGCGCGGCGCCGAGGTGCTGGGGGTTTCGGTAGACAGCGTCTACTCCCACCTGGCCTGGCGGAACCAGCCCCGCACCGAGGGCGGCATCGGCCAAGTCAACTACCCGCTCATTGCCGACCTGGACAAGGGCATTTCCCGCGAGTACGGCGTCCTTCTCGATAAGCCGGCGGTGGCCCTGCGCGGCCTGTTCCTCATCGACCGGGACGGCGTCGTGCGCAGCATGATGGTCAACGACCTGCCCCTCGGCCGCAACGTTGACGAGGCCCTGCGCCTGCTCGACGCCCTCCGGCACGTGGAGGAGTACGGCGAGGTCTGCCCGGCCAACTGGGAGCCCGGCACCAAGGCCATGAAGGCCGACCCGGAAGGTCTCAAGGAGTACGCCGGCGCCGTCTACGCCTAGCAACGGCCCAGGTTGCTCTTCACGTGCCGCGGGCGCCCCGGTCGGATCGGCCGGGGCGCTTCTGTATCGCGCCGGCGCGGACGGGTGGGTGTCGGTTGCGCTTGGGCGAAGTTTGACAGCAGGATGCCGGTGTTTTAAAATTGGGATACCCGGTAGGGTATATGCCGGCCCCCGCCTTTCCTGCCGAGGCTGGTCCGGACGAATTCCCGCCCGGGGTAAACCGATAGGAGGTGGCGGCATGGCTGGAAGGGTTGTTGAAGTGACGGACGCCACGTTCGACCAGGAGGTGCTGCAGTCGGACGTGCCGGTGCTGGTGGACTTCTGGGCCGCCTGGTGCGGTCCTTGCCGGATGGTCGCGCCGGTGGTCGAACAGGTGGCGGCGGATTACGCGGGGCGGGTCAAGGTGGCCAAGCTGAACGTGGACGAGAATCCGGGGACGGCCGCCAGGTATGGCATCATGAGTATCCCCGCCCTGCTCGTCTTCCAGGACGGGGAAGTAATCGACCGGCTGATCGGTTTCCGGCCCAGGCCGCAGTTGACGGCGGCGCTGGAGGCCGTCCTCTGACTCCGGCCGCGTTCACCCCCTGGCCTGCCGGTGCCGGCAGGAAGGGGGTGCTGTTTTGTCCAACTAATTATAATCACCGACGCACGGGCTCGGGTCGGCGCCAGCCGGCTCGAGCCCGGCGCCATGACCGGGGAGGGGAAGGCGTTGGAAGAGCAACGTTCCGTTTTCGACATCGCGCACCCGGAGGCAGGCAAGGAATTATACGATGTGGTGATCGTCGGCGGCGGTCCTGCCGGGGCTTCGGCGGCCATGTACGCGGCCCGCGGCAGGCTCAAGACCCTGGTGGTGGACAAGGCGCCCAATTCGGGGGCGCTGGCCATCACCCACAAGATAGCCAACTACCCGGGTGTGCGCGGGGAGGTAACGGGCCTGGAACTCCTGGAGCGGATGCGCTGGCAGGCGGCCGACTTCGGGGCCGTGTTCGTTCACGCCACGGTGCAGGGGGTTTACGTGGAGGGCGGCGCCAAGGAAGTGTTCACCCCTGATGCGGTTTACCGGGGCAGGACGCTGATCGTGGCCACCGGGGCCATGGACCGGGGCAGGAAGCTGCCCGGGGAGGAGCGCTTCGAGGGGCGGGGTGTGAGCTACTGCGCCACCTGCGACGCCGCCTTCTACCAGGGGGCTGAGGTGGCCGTCCTGGGGGACAACGAGGAGGCGTTGGAGGAGTCCCTGGTGCTGACCAAGTTCGCCGCCAAAGTGCACCTGGTGATCCCCGGGAAGCAGATCCTGGGTGTCCCCGAGGGCGAGGCTCTGCCCGAGAAACCGAATCTGGAGTACCACTTCCAGACCAGGCCGGTCGAGGTGATCGGCGGCGACTCGGTCGAGGGGGTGGTGGTGCGCCGGCCCGACGGCGGCCAGACCACCATCGCAGCCAGCGGCGTTTTCCTCTACCTGTCGGGGAGCAGGCCCTCCACCGAGTTCCTGCGGGGTGCGCTGCCCCTGACGCCGGAGGGATACCTGGTGGCCGACGAGGGGATGGAGACGCCGGTGCCGGGTGTGTTCGCCGCCGGGGACGTGCGCCGCAGCCCGGTAAAGCAGGCGGTGATCGCCGCCGCCGACGGCGCCCTGGCGGCCATCAGCGCCGACCGGTTCATCAACAACAGGCCCAAACTGGTCGCCCAGCGCTGAAGCCGGCGGGGGCGCCTTCCGAACCGTCCGTTGTTAAATGATCTTCGCGCCGCCCTGCAGCGTGCGCACCTCCAGGCGCCCGTCCCGCAGCCAGAAGGCGACGCTGCGACCGCTCTCCCCGCCGACGTCCCTGGCGGCGACGGTGATGCCGCGGGCGGCCAGGATGGCGGTGACGGCGGCGATGTTGCGCTCGCCGATCTTGAGAAGGGGTATGAAGGCCGCCTGGAACAGGTGGGCGCCCCCGGCCAGCTTGGCGACGATCCGCCGGGGGTTGGCGCCCAGCCGGGCCATCTCGGCCAGGGCCCAGGGCACGGCCGTGTCGGCGTACTTGGCCGGATCCGCCGGCGATGCCTTGCCGTCGGACTCGGGCAGGACGATGTGACAAAGGCCGCCGACCTTTGCCCCGGGGTCGAAAAGGGCCAGGGCGATGCAGGAGCCCAGGCCGTTGACGGCGAAGACGGCCGCGGAATCGGCGGAAAAGGCGGCCTGTCCCATGCCTACAGGGATGGCCAGAGAGAGGGTCATGGCCGTTCCCTCCGGGAAGCGGCGTGGTAAAGGGTCTGCAGGGAGTCCGTTTCCGGGAGCAGCAGGAGGGTGCCCCGGACGCAGGCCTGGCCAGGGAAAACGAAGTGGGCGCAGATGGTCAGGGCCGTGTCCGTGCTCATGCTCAGCGTGGCCAGGACGAAGTTGACGGCGGCCGCCATGATGTCCACCGTCATGGCCGGGGGGGTCGGGGTGATGGCCAGCCCGCAGTGATCCGCCAGGCCGTTCAGGAACCCGCTGACGGTGATGTTGCCGAATTCCGTCAGGGCGGAGGCCGCCATCGGGTCGGGGTGGCGCACCCAGTCATCGCGGACGGAGTCCTGCGGCAGGCCCAGGAGTCCTGCGGCCAGCCAGGCCGAGGTGTGAAGGTCCAGGCAGAGCAGGCAGTGGCCACGGGCGTCCCCCCGGAAGTACAGGTAGATGGCGACCACCTCGCTGGTGTCGTTCGTTTCCGGATCGGATGTCCCCAGAACGGGCTGCACCCGTATTTCGGTCCCGGTCAACTCGACGGGCATGCCCAGGACACCCGTGATGTTCGCCTGGGCGCGGGCGAGGCCGGCGTTCACGGCCGGCTGGAGTCGTGACGTGTCATCGGCGGGTGGCGCCACCGCAAGCCCTCCTCTACGGCTATTCAAAATTTATATCGACAAAACCTGGTTGCAATTGACGGCCGCCGGCACGATCCCTAGAGAAACGGGGGGGCGACGAGAGGGAGACATGCTTCTTATAGCGCATGTGTGGTGAAGTCCCCCCTCTTGGGGGATAGCTCCTTATAGTACATGGGTGGTGAAGTACTTCACTTCTCCCAAACCCTGTCGCATCTAGGTTTTCGGCCAGTGAAGTACTTCACACCCCACGGTCCAGAGGCGATGAAGGCTTCCCGCCGGCAGTTATTCCGTTACCGGTGCCGACGGCTGGTTGGCGGCCCCACCGGTCGCTCCGGCGACTCCGCGCTGTGCGACCTCGTCACCCTCGTGCAGGAATTTCCCCCGCTTTGGCGAATCATCACCGAGACAGGAAAGTGCATATGGCAGCCGGGTGCCCCCTCCGGGGGGAGAATAGGGAAGTCCGGGGTACCGCAGCGCCGCCGCCACGGCTGCTGCGGGGAGCCGGCGCGGTCCCGCCACTGTGATCGGCCAGCAACCACAGCGCGTCCAGACGGTCGCGGCCCACTGCCTCCACGCAGGATGCTTTGTCCGGGCGGGGGCGGGAAGGGGTGGCTCTGCGGTGAGCCGAAAGCCAGGAGACCTGCCCGGTTGATACGGGTCCCCGCCGAATCGCGATGCGGCGGGGACAGCGCAGCGCACGCTCCCGAGGAGAGGGCGATGCCGGGTGACCGTTGGCTCACGGTCGGGGAACGCCGCATCCTCAGCCTTTGAAGGGGCTGGGGATTTCTGTTTTGGCGCCACCGATGCCGCCGGTTCGGTGGGTTCATCATGAGTGTACCGCGTGTGGTGATCGCGGGTGCGGCGAGCGGGTCAGGCAAGACGACGGTTGCCGCCGGCCTGATGGCCGCCCTGGCCCGGCGCGGCGTGCGGGTGCAGGGGTTCAAGGCCGGTCCCGATTACATCGACCCGGCTTACCACCGGTTGGCCACCGGCCGGCCGTCCCGCAACCTGGACACCTGGTTCTTCCCGCCGGAGCGGCTCCGGGAATTGTTCGCCCGGGCCGCTGCCGGGGCCGACGTCTGTATCGTCGAGGGCGTCATGGGCCTCTACGACGGCTTAAGCGGACGCGACGAGGCCGGCAGCACCGCCCTGCTCGCCAAGATCCTGGAGGCGCCGGTCGTCCTGGTGATCGGCGCCCACGGTATGGCACGCAGCGCGGCAGCGCTGGTGCGCGGGTTCCGGGATTTCGATCCCCGTGTCCGGTTGGCGGGGGTGGTCTTCAACGGCACCGGCAGCAAAGGCCACGCCGACCTCTTGCGGGAGGCCGTGGAGGGAGACGCGGGTGTGCCGGTGCTCGGATGGCTGCCCCGGCGGCCGGAGGTGACCATATCCGAACGCCACCTGGGCTTGGTGCCCCCGGCGGAAGCGACGGGGGATGCGGCAGGGTGGGTGGCCGCTGCGGCTGATCTGGTGGCCGCCGGCGTCGACCTGGAGCGGTTGCTGGCGGTTGCCGCCGCGGCGCCGGCGGTCCTTCCCGCCGGCGCGCCGGACGGGGAGCGGTACGGTGTGTCCGGTGCGGGTCGTGCGCCGGACGGGGAGCGGGCCGCCGGGCGGGGCGTCGGGTGGGAGCGGGATGCCGCCGGAGGCCGGGAGACCGCGCCGGTGCGCATCGGGCTGGCCTTGGATGACGCCTTCTGGTTCTATTATCAGGACGGGCTGGACCTGGTGGAGGCGTTGGGGGCCGAGTGGGTGCCGTTCAGCCCGCTCCGGGATGCCGCCCTGCCGCCGGACCTGGCCGGCATCTACCTGGGCGGCGGCTTCCCCGAGATCTTCGCCGCCTCCCTGGCGGAGAACGCTGCCATGCGGCGGGCCATCGCCGCCGCGGCGGCCGCGGGGATGCCCGTCTACGCCGAGTGCGGCGGACTGATGTACCTCTGCCGGGCCATCGTCGACGGCGCCGGCCGGACGCACCCCGGCGTGGGGCTGGTGCCGGCCCGGGCGGTCATGACGACGCGCCTGGCCGGGCTGGGTTACCGCGAGGCGAGGGCGCGGCGGGATTCGGTGTTGCTGGCGGCCGGCGAGACGGTCCGGGGGCACGAGTTCCACTACGCGCGCCTGGAATGGGAGCCGTCCGCCGGTCCCAACGCCTACGCCCTGCGCCGCCGGACGGGTGATGCCGAGACGGCGGAGGGGTGGTGCGAGGGGAACCTGCTGGCGTCCTTCTGCCACCTGCATTTCTGCGCGGCCCCGGGCGCGGCGCGCCGCTTCATCGACCGCTGTCGGGCGTACCGGGCGCGGCGGGACGAGGGGGGGTGAGTTCATGCCGACGTTGGCTCTGCGGCGGGCGTTGTCCATGCCGGCCCGCTGGGACCTGGCCCTCTACTACCTGGCCATGGCCGTATTCCTGCTGGCCGTTCCGGCGGCCTTGTGGGTCGCGCTGTACACGCCGATCCCGGCGGTCCACACGGCGCTGCACGAGGTGCGTCATTCCTTTCTGAACGTGATGTGCCATTGATGGCTGAGAGGGAGGGGGGTCATGGCCCGGTGGGGGTGGCGGAAGGGGTTCCGCTCCGGATGGCCGGCGTTTCTGCCGGTTGTTGCCGGGATCGTCGTTTTATGGTCCGGCGGCGCCTGGGGGATTTCCGGGGAACGCGGTTCCGCGTTGCAATTGTCGGCTGAGACGCCCGGGCGCATTCGCTTCACGGTCGATGGCGGCGCCACGGCTTCCGTGCGTGGGCGCTGGCGGGTGGAGAAAGTCCGTGGCGGCTCGCCCTGGCTCTTCACCGGCTATTTGCCGAACGGCCTGGTGGCGGAAGGCCCTTTCGCCACCCCCGACGGCAGGGTCGATCTGGAGTTGACGCTCTGGGATCCGGGGCTGTACCGGTTGACCTATCAAACGGCGGGGGCCGGCGGGAAGGCTCCCGCCGTGGGCTCCCTGGAAGTGGGTGTCAGGCCGGAAGCGGTCAAGACCCGCAACACGCTCCTCCTGCTCGGCGGGCTGGCGATCCTTGGTTTGGCCTGTGGCTTGGCCGCCGGCAGCCTGCGGCGCCCGGACGGCGCCGCCCGTGGGGGCGGCCGCCCGGAGTCGGCCGTGACCGTGCTGGCCCTGGCGGCGGCGATCGCGATGGTGTTGCCGGGAAACGCGGGCCTGGCGGCAGGCCGTGACGCCGGGGGGAAGTGGACGGTCCATGGCGGTGCGGCGCACGAGGTGCGGACGACCCCTGCGCCGCGCGCGGGGCCGGCGGCGGCTGTTCCGGAGGGAGGCCGGGGGAGCATCGTTTGGTCGCCGGCGACGCCGACAGTTAAGGAGCCGGTGCGGATCCGGGTCTTGGGGGACACCGCCCGCGGCGTTTCCCTTGCCCTCACCCGCGACGAGGACGGGCTGGTGTTCCTGCGGCAGCGCTTGCCCGAGTGGTCCGGTCCGGCCGAATGGACCTTCGTTTTCCCGGACGGGACCGGTTACACGGTGGAGGCGGTGGCCGGCGCGCGTGAACGGGCCTCGCTGGCGGTGAGCGCCCTGCCGCCCGAGCGCGGACAGCAGCTCAGGTCCTTGGTCTTGCTGCTGGCGGTTTACGCCGTCGCCGCGAGCCTCGGGTTCGCCTGGGCCCGCCGCCGGCGGCCCCGGCCGACGCCGGCCGGGGCTGAGGCGGGGTTAGGGCGGAGCTGAGGCGGGACGGAGGTTGCGCCGGGAGATGGGGAGGAACGGGTGATGGGCACTTCGTTGGTCGAACGCTACGCGCTGCCGCCGGAGGAGATCGAGGCGCGTAGCTTTTCCATCATCGAAACCCTGCTGCCGCCCCTGGACCTGCCGCCGGAGGCGCGGCCGGTGCTGGTGCGGATGATCCACGCCGCCGGCGACGCGTCCCTGGCCCCCGACGTGCGCGTCCACCCGCAGGCGGTGGCGGCGGGGGTGGCGG
>DYIH01000347.1 GCA_020723785.1 Thermaerobacter marianensis | reverse complement strand
TGTCACTCGACGTGGCCGGCCGGTTGCGCTTCGGACCAGGCCACGGAGATCCGGCGCCGGCGCCGCGCACCCTCGGCGAGATGCGCCCCTTTCTGCGCGACCCGGCGGTGGCTGGGCCCGAGGAACTCTATTGGATGTACCGCGACGTCTGCCTCCCCGGCGATCGCGAAGCCTGCGCCCGGCTGGGCGCCCGCTACGACCTGACCGTGCTGCGGGCGGGCACCGTCGGCGAGGAATTCGTCAAGACGGCCGGCCACTACCACCCGCCCATGCCCGGCAGCACCCTGACCTACGGCGAGGTGTACCAGGTATTGTTCGGGCGGGCCGCCTGCCTGCTGCAGCGTCCGGCCGCCGGGGGCTCCGCGTCGGCGACGGGCGATGCCGTCGTGTCCTTCGACATGGCCGACGCGGTGCTGGTGGAGGCGGAAGCGGGGGACATGATCGTCATCCCGCCGGGCTACGGCCATGTCACCGCCAACCCGGGCGACACGCCGCTGGTGATGGCCAACTGGGTGGACCCGGTCTTCCGGGCCGATTACGGCCCTTACCGGGGTGCCGGGGGCGCTGCCTACCACCTCCTGCGCGACCCGGCGGGGGGTATGACGGCGGCGCCCAATCCACGGTATCCCGCCAACGCCGTCCTGCGGCGGGCCGGCCCGGACATCCACCTGCGCGGACGGGAACCGATGTACCGGGCCCTTCTCGCAGACCCGGCGCCGTTCCTGGCGTGGTTGCGACCGGCGGCGCCTTGAACCGCGGACCAAGCGGGGAGGCGGCCAGGACCTTATGCCCACCGCCGAGCACACCGCTTCTTGGGGACATTCCACCACAACGGCGCTCTCATCCCAACTCCCTTCAGGGGATTGGAATTCCCGCGCCTTTCTTTAATCCATGGCGAAGCCGCCTTCAGCGGTGGGCACGGCACCCCATCGCCAGCCGAACATCCCCCTTCTTGGGGGACAGCCCCCCCACCGCGCATGGGTGGTGACCCAGGACGCCCCGTTCCGGCAGCCCGCACGACATAGCCCCCCACCG
>DYIH01000346.1 GCA_020723785.1 Thermaerobacter marianensis | reverse complement strand
TTGTCCCGCACGGAGTCGATAATTGCGATGGCGTCATGCCGCCTTGCGGCAAATTCCGCCGGGCTGGCCGTTCTATATTTTCATTGGGGGGGTCCCCAACGGATCATTCGATCCGTTGGGGGATGAAGGCAGGTATAACCCCCGGCGCCGTGGCATAGGTTGAATCCTGAGCGGGCGGGGTGGACGGCCATGCCGTACGTGTACGGTGACCTGTTCTGGCTGCTCAACGCGGCCATCGACCTGATCCTGTTGTATGTCGCCGGCCGGCTGGCCGGATGCCGGACGAGGCCGGGGCGTTTGGCCCTGGGCGCTGCCCTGGGGGCCACATATGCCCTCGGCTTCCTCTATCCATCCCTGGCGCCGCTCTATCACCCGGTCCTGAAAGCCGCGCTCCCCGCCGGTATGCTGTTGGCCGGCTACTGGCCCGTTACCGGCCGGCAGTTCCTGCGACTGGCCTTTTGGTTCGCGGCCGGGGGTGCCTTCGTCGCCGGCGCGGCTTCGGCCTTCGCGGGCTTGCCTTTGATCAGCCCGTGGGTGGAGGATGCCTGGCGCGCCGGCGTTCCGGTCTGGACCCTGCTCCTGTGCCTGGTTCTCCTGGCGGTGTGCGGGCGGCTGGCCTGGTCGTTCCTGCGCCACCGCTGGACGCGGGACGCCTTCCACCTGCCGGTGGAGATCGCGCTGGGCGGCCGCCGGGTGGCCTGCACCGGCCTGCTGGATACGGGCAACCACCTCGAGGACCCCCTGACCGGGGCGCCGGTCCTGGTGGTGGAATTGGCCGCGGTGGGGCCGCTTTTGCCGCCCGGTCTTGCCGAGATCTACCGGCGGGAAGGGCACCTGGTGTCGGAACCGGCTGTGCGGGCTTTGGCCGAGGGGTCCTGGAACGCCCGCTTCCGCCTCCTGCCCTTTTCCACCCTGGGACAGCGCCATGGCCTGTTCCTCGGGTTCCGGCCCGACGGCGTCACCGTAACGGAAGGTGGGCAGCGGCGCCAGGTTCGCGAGGTGACGGTCGCCGCCGCCCCCGATCGTCTCTCCTCGGCGGGGGAATA
>DYIH01000345.1 GCA_020723785.1 Thermaerobacter marianensis | reverse complement strand
CCGCTCGATCAACACCGCGGCGACATCCAGGGTGCCCGCCCCGAAGTCGAAGACGAGGTAGACGTCCCCCGCCTGGACGTGCGCCCCGTATCCGATGGCCGCCGCCGAGGCCTCGTCGAGAAAGCGGAAGCGATGGATGCCCACCTCCTCGGCGACGGTGATCATCCAGTTCTCGAAGTGCTCGAAGGCCTCCACGGGCAGCGTGAAAGCCACCTCTTCGTCGCCGAGGTCGATCTGCTGGCGCACCAGGGTCAGCAGGGCGACGAGGAAGTCACGCCCGGCCTCGGCCGGCGATATTTCCCGCCCGTCGAGGCGGAGCCGCATCGGGCTGCGGGCGGCGATGTAGCGCTTCATCCAGCGGAAGGTGCGGGCGGAATCGTAGAGGTTCTGGTGCAGAACCTGGTCGCCGATCCAGCGCCGCCCCTCGTCACCGTAAGCGATCAGCGAGGGGATGACGGGCACCGTTTCCCCGTCGTAACGGCAGAGCCGTTCGTAGCCGGGCAGGCGCAGGGGGACGCCCTCGCCCTTGGCCCCGTCCCAGAGTGCGATCACGGTGTTGGATGTGCCGAAATCGACCGCCAGCCGGCCTGCCACCAGCTTCCCACCGTTCCTTTCTCGAAGCGGTCAAGGAATCTGTAACACTTGCACCACGGCCTTGCGCAGCACCCTGCCGCGGAAACCGACCCCCGGGAACCTCACCGCCACCCGCGTCCCGGGCGCGATCCCCGCGCCGTCCAGCGGCTGGTGGACGGACTCGTCGTACAGGGCTTCCTCTCCCACCCTGCCCAGCACGGTCAGGCCGTGGTCCTCCAGGGCGGTGAGGAACTGCCGTCCGACCAGCACCACGTCCCCGGCCTTCAGTTCCCCGCCTCCGGCCAGCACGTGGGCCTGGACGAGCAACTGGGCAACCGGCGAAGCCAGGTCGCCGAACAGCGATTCGAGGATGGAATCGGCGGCGGCGCGCGCGCGCGCCTCCTCTCCCGCCCGCAGGTACTCCAACTCCGCGCGGAGCCGCCTGATCAGTTCTTCTCTTTCCCGCAGGTCAAGCCGCA
>DYIH01000037.1:9592-11487 GCA_020723785.1 Thermaerobacter marianensis | reverse complement strand
GGGCCGTACGACGGAGGCGCCCGCGCCGGGCGCGCCTCCGCCCACACCGCCCGCGCCGGGCGCGCCCCTGCCCGCGCCGCCCGCGTCCGCGCCGCCGCCTGCGCCGCCCGCGTCCGCGCCGCCCGCCGCGCCCCCGAGGGGTCCGCCGCCGAACATGCCGCCCCACCCGAACAGGGGGCTTACGGTGGTCGGCTCGGTGCCCGCCAGGAAGAGTTCCTCCACGGCCGGCGACGTCGGGTTGGGCAGCAGCCCGTCCATGGTCGATACCGGCACGGTGACGACGTTGGCGGGCCGCGGGAAGTCCAGGGCCGTGCGGCCGGCCAGCGCGCCGGTGACGAACCGCGCCCACACCGGGCCGGCCAGGGTGCTGCCGTACCCCGGCAGGGGCGAGGGCAGGTCGTTTCCCACCCAGACGGCCGTCACCAGTTCCGGCGTGTAGCCGACGAACCAGGCGTTGTCCTGGCGGTCGGTGGTGCCCGTCTTCCCCGCCGCGGGCCGGTCCAGGAATCGGGCCAGGTTGGCGGCCGTGCCCCTGGTGATCACCCCCTTCATGATGTCGGTCAGGATGAAGGCGACGCCCTCGTCGAGCACCTTGCGCAGCTGCGGGCGGTTCTCCTCGATCACCCGGCCGTTGGCGTCGACGATGCGGCGGATGGCCATCGGCTTCACCCGCCAGCCCATGTTGGCGAAGGGTGCGTAGGCCACCGCCATTTCCAGGGGGGTGACTTCCGACGTGCCCAGGGCCAGCGGCAGGCTCTCCTCCAGCGGGCTCTCGATCCCCATGCGCCGGGCGAAGTCGGCGATGGCCCTCGGCCCGACGACCGACGCCCACTTGACGGCCACCACGTTGTCGGAGATCTCGATGGCCTCCCGCACCGTCATCGGTCGGTAGTGGTAGGGAGCGCGGCGTCCGCCCTCGGTGTAGTCCTTGGGCTCGTACGGCTGGTCGGGGGTCGGTCCGGGGAAGCTGACGTAGTCGCAGACCTGGCGGTCGACGACGGTGTTGCCGGCCGACAGGACCGCGGCGTACAGGAACGGCTTGAAGCTCGAACCCGGCTGCCGGCGGGCGGTGACGGCCCGGTTGTTGCTCGGGTTCTCCGGGGTGCGCCCGCCCACCAGCGCCTTGATGTACCCGTTGCGCGGGTCGATGGCCACCAGCGCCCCCTCCGGCTGGGGGACGCCCCGGGCGTCGGGCTTGCCGGGGATCATCTGCTCGGCGAAGGCTCGCTCCGCCGCCTCCTGCATCTGGTTGTCCATGGTCGTGTAGATCCTGTAGCCGCCGCGGTAAAGGTCCCTCTCCAGCTCGGGGTGCCGGGCGCGGATCTCCCGCAGCACGTAGTCCACGAAGTAGGCGGCGCGGGTGGCCGGCCGCCGCTTGGCCACCACCAGGGGCTCCGTCTTGGTCTGGGTGGCGGCGTCCGCCGTCAGGTAGCCCACCTCGGCCATCCTCTCCAGGACCTCGTTGCGCCGCGTCCGCGCCGCTTCCGCGTTGCGGAAGGGGTTGTAGAGTTCCGGTCCCCGCGGCAGGCCGGCCAAGACGGCGCTCTCGGACAGGGTCAGCTTGCGGACCGGCTTGTTGAAGTACATTTCCGAGGCCGCCTCCACCCCGTAGGCGCCGAACCCGAGGTAGATCTGGTTCAGGTACATCTCCAGGATCTCGTTCTTGGAGTAGCGCGCCTCCAGCTGCAGTGTGATGAAGGTCTCCTTCAGCTTCCGGGTCAGGGTCCGCTCATGGCCCAGGAAGAGGTTGCGGGCCAGTTGCTGGGTGATGGTGCTGCCGCCTTCCACCACCCGCCCGGCGCGCAGGTTGCGGACCGCCGCCCGGGCGATGCCGATGGGGTCGACGCCGAAATGCCGGTAGAAGCGGTCGTCCTCGGCCGCCAGGATCGCCTGGC
>DYIH01000037.1:7287-9582 GCA_020723785.1 Thermaerobacter marianensis | reverse complement strand
CGGGGTGCGGTTCTCCACGAACAGCTTGGCCGCCGGGACGCCGTTGGCGTCGTAAAGCACCGTTGCCCGGGCCACCTGGGGCCGCGGCAGGGGAACGGTGACGGCGGCGAGGAGCACCAGCCCGACGGCCACAAAAACCCCCAGGGCCACCCCTCCCGCCAGGCGCGCCCAGATCCGCCTGATACGGCGGTTGTGGCCGTTCCGCTTGCGCAGTCGCCGGCTAAGCGCGGTATCGCTCATGCAGTTAGTATGCCGCTGATGGAAAACAAAATATTAAGTGGTAGGTAAAGAGCCTGTCGCACAACCGGGGCGCGGAGCGGGGTTGGGCGGCCCCACCTCGGTGCGACAGGCTCACAGGCTCATTGACCGCAGTTATATTTCAGGGCTGCAAACCGTTACCGGGCGCCGGACCATGCCACCATCCCCGTCACCGGCGCCCGCTCAGATCCATCTCCCGCAGGCGCCTGACCCGCTCGGCGATCGGCGGGTGGGTGCTGAACAGCGCCATCAGGTTCCCGGCCGCCAGCGGGTTGACGATGAACAGGTGGGACGCGGCCGGGTTGACGTCCATCGGAACCGCGTGGGCAGCCCGCTCCAGCTTGAGCAGCGCGCTGGCCAGTCCGTCGGCGCGGCCGGCGATCTCGGCGCCGGTGGCGTCGGCCAGGAACTCCCTCGAACGGGAGATGGCCATCTGGATGAGCATCGCCGCCAGGGGCGCCAGGATTACGGCCAGCAGGGTGCCAACGAGGGCCAGCGGGCCGCCATTCCCCTCCTCGTCCCGCTCCCGCGAACCGCCGCCGAACATCAGTCCCCACTGGGCCACGTTGGCCAGCATCTGGATGGCGCCGGCCATGGTGGCGGCCAGGGTGCCCACCAGCGTATCGCGGTTCTTTATGTGGGCGATCTCGTGGGCCAGGACACCTTCCACCTCGTCCCGGTCCAGCATGTTCAGCAGGCCGTCGGTGACGGCCACCGCGGCGTGTTGCGGGTCGCGGCCGGTGGCGAAGGCGTTGGGCTGAGGCGACGGCGTCCGGTAGATGCGGGGCATGGGCAGGCCCGCTCGCTCCGTCAACCGCCGCACCATGGCGTAGATCTCCGGCGCCTCCCGCTCGGAGAGCGGCTCGGAGCGGGTCATGCCGATGGCCACCCGGTCGCTGTAGTAATAAGCGAAGCCGTTCATGGCCAGTGCGAAGAGGAAGAACACCAGGCTGCCGGACGCCCCGCCAATGGCCCTGCCCACGATGACGAGGAGCACCGACAGGAGCCCCATGAGCATCCAGGCACGCAACTGATTCATCACAACTCACCTCGATGTTATAAGTATGAGCCGGACGGCGGTTCCCCGCCCACCAGCAACAGGAGAACTTGGGCCAGGCTCAGCCCCTGGGTCACCAGGGGGCGCAGCCAGGTGTCCAGCGCCTGCCCTTCCGGAGCCCGGCGCAACCGGCAGAGGGCTGGCTGCAGGGCCGAGGCCCGGTTCAGGGCCGCGTCCAGGGTCTGTTTCAATTCCAGCACATGGCGCACCATGTCGCCGGTCTCCACCTGCCGGGCCGCCGCCAACACCGCCCCGATCTCCTCCAAAGTATAATGCTGGCGCTTCATTTCCTGGATCAGCCGCAGCCGCTCCGCCGCCTCGGCCGGGTAGAGGCGGTAGTTGCCCTCCGACCGGCAGGCCGGTTCCAGGAGGCCCAGCCGCGTATAATAATCCACGGTGCGCCTGCTGACGCCAGCCTCCCGCGCCAGTTCGCCGATGCGGTAACAGGTCATCGCCCCATCGCGGCCTCACCCCCGCGGCGGTATTCTACGGTCAAGTCTACCAGAGTGAAACCATACAGTCAAACGTGATGGTTGGTCGGGCGCGTCAGCATGCCGGCCGACCCGATCTGGGACAAACGCCCAAGGATCCGGCGGCTGACTGCCGTCTCCGGACAGGGTGGCGTCTGCGGACAGGGTGGCGTTTGCGGACAGGGTGGCATCTGCGGACAAAGTGGAAAAGTGGAAAAGTGGATGGGGTAGGTAGGTGGGTGGATAGTGGGTGGAAAGGTGGAAAGGTGGAAAAGTGATGGATGGGTGGAAAGGTGGGGTGGAAAAGTGGAAAGGTGGAAAGGTGGATGGGGTGGGTAGGTGGGTAGATGGGAGGGTGGAAATCGGAAAATCGGACAGTTGCCGGACCGTGCATGCCGCAATTCCCCCCGCCTCTCAAACGGTCCGGATCGCCATATTTACTTCCCCGCGCACGGTGCTATAATGATGCGCGGCGCTCGGCCATGCCCCCTTCCCCTGCGGGGGCGTATA
>DYIH01000037.1:0-7277 GCA_020723785.1 Thermaerobacter marianensis | reverse complement strand
ATATTTTCGGGTCCCGCCGGGTCAAGATCCGGCAGGTGTTGGTCGCCCACGCCAGGGAGGCACAGACCGTCGATGTTACCCACGCCGAAGAAAGTCAAGATCGCCGCCGGGGGCGCCGAGGGGGACTTCAAGCTCACCGCTTTTGACAAAGCCCTTCTCGATGCCGGCATCGGCAACATCAACCTGATCCGCGTCAGCAGCATTCTTCCGCCCAACTGCACGTTCGAGGATGATTTCCCGGTGCCGCCCGGTTCCCTGACGCCGACGGCGTACGGCTACCTGATGAGCGACCAGCCGGGCCAGCGTATCGCGGCGGCCATCGGGGTCGGCTTCTCCGAGGATGATTACGGCGTGATCATGGAGTTCTCCGGGTACTGCACCAAGGAGGAGGCCGAGGCCCGGGTTACGGCCATGGTCCGCGAGGCCTTCACCGTGCGCGGCAAGACCCTCAAGGAGGTCAAGGCCCTGGGCGTCTCGCGCGTGGTGGAGAAGACGGCCGCCGTCGTCGCCGCCGCCGTCCTCTGGTATTGAGCCCGGGAGCAGCCGTGGGAGGTGGCCCCGTGGAACTGTGGTACACCGAAAACCAGACCCCTGACCTGCGCATCGGCTTCCGGGTCAAGGCGGTGCTGCACCGGGAGAAGTCCGATTTCCAGGAGATCGCCGTCTACGAGACGGAGCAGTACGGACGGCTCCTGGCCCTGGACGACGTGGTCATGACCACGGATCGGGACGAGTTCGTCTACCATGAAATGATGGCCCATGTGGCCCTGGCCGCCCACCCCGACCCCCGGCGCGTGCTGGTCGTCGGGGGCGGCGACGGCGGCGTGGTGCGCGAGGTGCTCAAGCACCCCGTCGAGGAGGTCCACCTGGCGGAGATCGACGGCCGGGTCGTCGCCGTCTGCCGGGAGTACTTCCCCGCCATCGCCGCGGGACTGGACGACCCGCGGGTGAAGATCTTCGTCACCGACGGCATCGCCCATGTCCGTGAAAAGGAAAACCTCTACGACGTGATCATCATCGACTCCACCGACCCGATCGGGCCGGCCGTGGGCCTGTTTCAGGAGGATTTCTACCGCTCGGTGCATCGGGCCCTGACCGCCGGCGGCCTCTTCGCCGCCCAGACGGAGTCGCCTTTCCTCAACGGGGAACTGATTCGCGGGATGCACCGCTTCCTGCGCGGCATCTTCCCGGTGGTGCGGCTCTGCCTGGCCTCGATCCCCACCTATCCCGGGGGCCTGTGGACGATCACCCTGGGGTCCAGAGGGCCCGATCCCCGGGAACCGGCGCCCGGCCGGGCGGTCCCCGGTGGGACGCGGTACTATTCGCCGGAACTGCATCGGGCGGCCTTCGTGCTGCCGCCCTTCGTCAGCGCCCTGGTGGAGGGCTGACGCCGTGGCGACCGACGCCTTTGCCGGACTGGCCGACCTGCGCTCCGGCTTCCTCGGGGCCACCGGCGACCTGGAACGGGCGCGGGGCGTCCTGTTCGGGGCGCCCATGGACTTCACCGTCAGCTACCGGCCCGGCAGCCGGCTGGCGCCCCAGCGCGTGCGGGAAGCCTCCGACGTCCTGGAGGAGTACAGCCTGGCCCTGGACGCCGACCTGGCGGACCACCCGTTCTACGACGCCGGTGACATTGCACCGGCTTTCGGGAACGTGGAACGCTCCCTCGACCGCATCCGCGAAATGGCCCGCCGCGTCGTGGAGATGGGCAAGGTTCCGCTGATGATCGGCGGCGAACATCTGGTGACCTGGCCGGTTTTCCAAGCGGTGCGCGAGCGGTACCCGGACGTCCGGGTCATCCACCTGGACGCCCACGCCGACCTGCGCGCCGACTATCTTGGCGAACGCCTCTCCCACGCCACGGCCCTGCGGCTGGTGGCCGACGAACTGCCGCCGGGGCGCGTGTTCCAGCTCGGCATCCGTTCCGCCACGCGCGACGAGGTGGCCTACGCGCGGGAGCGCACCGTATTCCATCCCGGCAGGGTACTGGAGCCGCTCCGCGCCGAGGTGCTGCCCGCGCTGGACGGGGACGCGCCCATCTATGTGACCATCGACATCGACGTCTGCGACCCGGCTTTCGCCCCCGGCACCGGCACGCCGGAGCCCGGCGGCATCACCTCCGCCGAGCTGTTGGCCGCGATCCGCGCCTTCGGCGGCCGCCGGGTGGTGGGGTTCGACATCGTGGAGATCGCCCCCGGGCTGGACCCGACGGAGCGCACCGTGGTCCTCGGCGCCAAAGCGTTGCGCGAAGCGATCCTCAGCTTCTGCTGAGGCGCCGTGCCGGACAAGAGCATCGGGGGTAGGGGTGCCAAACGTGGCCGGACTGCTGGAAAACATGAAAAACGGTATCCGGTCGGCCCTCGCCGACGCGCTGCGTGCCGCCGCCGCCGCCGGCGACCTGCCGGAGGGCCTCGGCCTGCCCGCCTTCACCGTCGAGCCCCCCAGGGAACGCGCCCACGGCGACTTCGCCGCCAACCTGGCCCTGGTGCTGGCCGGCGCGGCCCGGCGGCCGCCCCGGCAGGTGGCCGAGGCCCTGGTACGACACTGGCCGCGGGCGGCGGCTGTCCCGGTGGAACGGGTCGAGGTGGCCGGCCCCGGGTTCATCAACGTCTTCCTCCGGCCGGGCTGGGCCGCCTCCGTCGTCGACCGCGTCCTGTCCGCAGGGGTTGCTTACGGCCGCAGCGACCTGGGGCAGGGGCGGCGGGTGCAGGTGGAGTTCGTCAGCGCCAACCCCACCGGCCCCCTCAACGTGGTCAACGCCCGGGCCGCCGCCTTCGGCGACGCCCTCGCCAACTGCCTGGCGGCCGCCGGCTTCCGGGTCGAGCGGGAGTTCTACGTGAACGACGCCGGGAACCAGTTCGCCAAGCTGGCCCTGGCCATGGAGGTCCGCTGCCGCCAACTCCTCGACCAGTTCTCGGAGGATGGGGCCGCCGCCCGGCTCGATGAGCACAGGGCCTACCCCGGCGAATACGTGCGGGAACTGGCCCGGGAATACCTGACCGGCCCCGGCGGAGAGGAGGCGCGCCGCGTCCTGGCGGAACAGCCCTTCGTGCCGCCCGCGCCTGCCGCCGCGGCGGATGAAGAGTCCGACACCCCCGCATCGCGCCCCGCTGCCGCCGCGGACGCCGCCTTGCCCGCCGCCTTGCCCACCGCCGCGGACGCCGCCGCGGACGTCGCCTTGCCCGCCGCCGCGGACGCCGCCGCGGACGCCTCCTTGCCCGCCGCCGCGGACGCCGCCGGTCTGCCGCCGGAGTTGCGCCGCCTGCGCAACAGCTTGGCCCGCTTCGCCGTCGAGCGCATCGTGGCCGGCCAGCGCGAGGTCCTCGAACGCTACGGAGTCGTCTTCGACGTTTGGTACCGGGAATCCGAGGTGCGCGCCGCCGGAGGGGGCGGTGTGGTTCCGTTCCACGGCCTTCGGCGACGACCAGGACCGGGTGCTGGTGCGCCGCAGCGGCGAGATCACCTACTTCCTGGCCGACGTCGCCTACCACCTGACCAAGTTCCGGCGCGGCTTCGAGAAGGTCATCGACATCTGGGGCCAGGACCACCACGGCTACGTGCCGCGCATGAAGGCGGCCGTCCAGGCCCTCGGCCACCCCCCCGACGCCCTGGAGGTGCTGGTCACCCAACTCGTGCGCCTCGTCCGCGGCGGCCAGGTGATCAAGATGTCCAAACGGCGGGGCGAGTTCGTCACCATGGACGAGTTCCTGGACGACGTGGGGCGCGACGCCGCCCGGTTCTTCTTCCTGATGCGCTCCATCGACAGCCACCTGGACTTCGACCTGGACCTGGCGCGGCGCCAGGCGGCCGAGAACCCGGTCTACTACGTCCAGTACGCCCACGCCCGCATCTGCAGCATCCTGCGCGGTGCGGCCGAACAGGGCGTGCCCGTGCCCGGCCCCGGCGGGGCGGACCTGGCGCTGCTCCGCGACCCGGCGGAGGATGACCTGCTGCGCAAGCTGGCCGAATTCCCGGAGGAGGTGGGCGCCGCCGCGGAGAAGCGCGAGCCCCACCGCCTCACCGTCTACGCCCGTGACCTGGCCACCCTCTTCCACGCCTTCTACACCCGCTGCCGCGTCCTGGGTGTGGCGCCGGAGCTGACCGCCGCGCGGCTGGCTCTCGCCGCCGCCACGCGTCAGGTGCTGGCCAACGCCCTCGCCCTGCTGGGCGTCTCGGCGCCGGAGCGGATGTAGCGATGATCATGGGCGACAACGACAGGGAAACGCAAAACCCGGCCATCCCCCGGGTCCTCAGCATCGCCGGTTCCGACAGCGGCGGCGGGGCCGGCATCCAGGCCGACCTGAAGACGTTCCTCGCCCTGGGCGCCTACGGCATGACCGCCGTCACCGCCGTCACGGTCCAGGACACCCTGGGGGTGCGGGGCGTCCATCCCGTGCCGCCGGACGTGGTCGCCGCGCAGGTCGAGGCGGTGGCCGCGGATATCGGCGTCGACGCCGTCAAGACCGGCATGCTCTGGTCGGCGGGAACGGTGCGCGCGGTGGCGGACGCCATCCGCCGGCTGGGCCTGCCCAACCTGGTCGTCGATCCGGTGCTGGCCGCCGAAGCCGGCGGCGCGGCGGTCCCGGAGGCGGACCGCGCGCCAACGTTCGGCCTTGCGGCCAGGCGCCGCCTGGCGCCGGAAGCCGCCGGGCGCCTCCTGGCGCCGGACGCCGTCGGGCCGCTCAAGGACGCGCTCCTGCCCCTGGCAACCGTGGTCACTCCCAACGTTTCGGAAGCCGCCCTCCTGGCCGGCATGGAGGTCGCCGCCCTCCGGGACATGGAGGAGGCCGCCCGCCGCATCCATGCCCTGGGACCGCGCTGGGTCGTGGTCAAGGGGGGGCACCTGCCGGCTGCGGCGGAAGGAGACGCCGTCGACCTGCTCTTCGACGGTCGCGGCGTCACCCTGCTGCGCGGGCCGCGCCTGGCCGCGCCCCACACCCACGGCACCGGCTGCACGTTTTCGGCGGCCCTGGCCGCCGGCCTGGCGCGCGGGTTGGACGTCCCGGAAGCGGCCCGGCGGGCCAAGGAATTCGTCGCCCGCACCATCGCCGCCGGCCTGGCCCTGGGCCGCGGCAAGGGACCGGTGAACCACCGATGCGACTGGACGTCTACGTGATCACCGACGCCGGTCAGCACCCCGGCCGCGGCCACCTGGACATCGCCCGCGCGGCCATTGCCGGCGGCGCCACCGCCGTCCAACTCCGCGACAAGCAGGCCTCCGCCGGCGATCTGTACCGGGATGCCTTGGCCATGGCAGAACTCTGCCGGGCCGCCGGCGTCCTGTTCATCGTCAACGACCGGGTCGACGTGGCCCTGGCCGCCGGCGCCGACGGCGTGCACCTGGGGACCGACGACCTGCCGGTGGCCGAGGCCCGCCGCCTAATGGGCCCCGGGCGCATCATCGGTTTCTCCGCGGCCACCCCCGAGGAAGCCCGCCAGGCTCGCGCCGACGGGGCCGACTACCTGGGCGCAGGCCCCGTCTTTGTCACCGGCACCAAGGCCGACGCCGGCGTCCCCATCGGCCCGTCCGGCCTGGCTGCGGTTTGTGCCGCCACCGACCTGCCCGTCGTGGGCATCGGCGGCGTCACCTCCGCCAGCGCTCCTGCGGCCATCGCCGCCGGCGCCGCCGGCGTGGCCGTCGTTTCCGCCGTCGCCGCCGCTTCCGACATGGCCGCCGCCACCCGCGCCCTGGCCGAGGCGGTGCGCCGCGCCAAGGCGGCACGTTGACAGCCGCGCCCGCAGGCCGCAAATTTGTATGTAGGTTTATCTCCTATCCTGGCGGAGGCCGATCAAACACATGCAACGCCAATTCTTCCACGGCAAGATCCATCGCGCCCGCGTGACCGAGGCCAATGTGGACTACCAGGGCAGCCTGACCGTCGATGCCCTGCTCCTTGAGGCCAGCGGCATCCTTCCTTATGAAAAGGTCCAGGTGATCAACATCTCCTCCGGGGAGCGATTCGAAACCTACGCCATCCCCGGCGAACCCGGTTCCGGCACCATCGGCCTGAACGGCGGCGCCGCCCGCCTGGGCAGGGTGGGCGACCCGGTCATCGTCATTGCTTACGCCTCTGTCGCCGACGACGAACTGGCCTCTTTCCGACCCCGCGTCGTCCTGGTCGATGCCGACAACCGCGTAGAAGAGATCCTCGAGGGCGAGGAACTGGTCCGGTGGCAGGCACGCCAACCCGCCCGCTGAACAAAGCCGCCGCCACGCGCTCCACCGCCGCGCGCCCCACGGCGCGCACCGCCGGCGAACGCTGCGCGGCGATCTACGACCTGCTCTTCCACCGCTTCGGCCCCCAGCACTGGTGGCCGGCCAGGACGCCGTTCGAAGTCTGCGTGGGCGCCATCCTCACCCAATCCGTGGCTTGGTCCAACGTGGAGAAGGCCATCGCCAACCTCGATGTCGCCGGTCTCTTGCACCCCGCTGCCCTTCTGGCCGCGGTCCGCGACGACCTTGGCCGTGTGGCCGCCCTCATCCGTCCGGCCGGCTACTTCAACGCCAAGGCCCGCAAGCTCCGGGCTTTTGTCGAATTCCTCCACGAGCGCCACGGCGGCTCCCTCGACCGCCTCTTCGCCCAGCCCCTACCGGCCGTCCGCGACGAACTCCTCGACGTCCACGGGATCGGCCCGGAAACGGCCGACAGCATCCTCCTCTACGCCGGCGGGCTGCCCACCTTCGTCGTCGATGCCTACACTCGGCGCATCTTCTCGCGCCTGGGCCTCTGCCCTCCCGACGCCGCTTATGAGGACCTGCGCCGCTTCTTCATGAACCACCTGCCCCCTGATCCGGTCTTATTCAACGAATACCATGCCCTCATCGTCGTCCTCGGCAAGGATGTCTGCCTAAAAAACCGCCCGTGCTGCCCCGTCTGCCCTCTGGCCGGCGAATGCCCCGTTGGGTCTTCGCCGCCGGGGGCTGTTCCCGCGACATGAATCGCGCCGTTCCCAGGCTCATTGGAGCCCAAGGTGGGGCCGCCGGGTCCATCCACTTTTCACAGCGAAACTCGGCCTTACGCGAGCAGGGCTTCCCACCGCGGGAACGCCCCGTGACGAGGGTTGCGCGACGGCCCATTAACCACAGTTATATTCCGGGGCTGCAAGCCCTTGCCGCACAAGGTTTGCGCGACTCATGCACAATGCTTATGCATGACGGTAATATGCACCACGGTAATAAGGTTTTGGCACGGGCCCGGAACGCCTTATCGCACAAGCTTTTCCGGATACGGATTATGCGCCTGGTTAATAATTTGGAGCCGGGTCGAGCCCTGCCC
>DYIH01000344.1 GCA_020723785.1 Thermaerobacter marianensis | reverse complement strand
CACGCTGGCGCACCATCTCCAGGCCGGAACCTTCTGCGGTCATCGGCTCACCGGGCTGTGTGGTCAAACAGTACTCGCCATTGGTTATAGCGAAAACGGAGCTGTATACTGAGCCGTCCAGGGCGGAGAAATGCAGCGAAACAGGGGTATCGCCCCCCACCCGCGTGCGTCAGTTCATGGATTTGCGACAACGCGGAGGTCTATTGCGGCGCATTAATTGTCAGCGCAAGCCCCTCAGAAAGGGTTACCAGGGGCGCCCAACCGAGGACATCGCGCGCCAGAACGTTAGACAGGATCGAGTGGCGGATATCGCCCGGCCGGGCTGGGCCATGGGATACGGCCACTGTGCGGCCAGCGGCTCGAAACAGGTGCTGGACCAATTGGTTGATGGTCACTTGGGTTTGGGTGGAGACATTGACCACGGCGCCATCCCCCGCCGATAAGGCAAGACAGGCGGCCCGGGCCACGTCTGCCACGTAGACGAAATCCCGCGTCTGCTCCCCGTCGCCGTGGACCGCCAGGGGCTGGCCAGCCGCCAGGCGTTCGGCGAAGATGGCCACCACGCCCCCGTCGACATCGCTCCGCTGGCGAGGGCCATAGACGTTGGCAAATCGAAGACTGGTCCAAGACAACCCCCGCGCCCGGCCGTAAAGGGCCATATATTGCTCGCCGACGAGTTTGCTCAGGCCGTAGGGGGAGCAGGGTGTCAGGGGATGGTCCTCGCCTATTGGCAAAGAGACAGGTTCTCCGTAAACCGCAGCCGAGGAAAAGTAAACGACCTTGCGCACGCCGAGGCGCGCGGCATTCTCCAGGACATTGACCGTTCCGAGGATATTGGTAGTCGCATCCGCGAGCGGTGCCTCGCACGAAACGGCCACGCTGGTCTGGGCGGCGCAGTGGATGACGGCCTCGGGTCGGAAATCCTCGAACACGGCGGCCAGGGCGGCCTCTTCCACCCCCACCTCCGCGAGACCTGCTCCCGTGGGGACATTCTCACGGCGTCCGGTGCTGAGGTTGTCCACGACCAGCACCCGATGATCGGCAGTCAGCAACCCCTC
>DYIH01000036.1:1622-11767 GCA_020723785.1 Thermaerobacter marianensis | reverse complement strand
GCATATTACCGTCATGCATAAGGGTTGTGCATGAGTCGCGCAAGCCTTGTGCGGCCCCACCGTTCGCTTCCCCCCCAGGTTGTGAGACAGGCTCATAACAAAAGCATCGGTTGTCTTGATTTTCCTAAACCATTGATGCTAGAATACGCGTGTAGTATCCATCACCTTTTCCAGGAGGTTGATAGCAAGTGCGCGCCACGGTTGATCACGATCTCTGCATCGGGGACGCCATCTGTGAATCCATCTGTCCCCAGGTTTTCGCCCTCGGGGACGACGGCCTCTCGTATGTGATCAAGGATCCGTTTCCGGCTGAACTGCAGGCCGAGGTGGAGGACGCCGCGGAGTCCTGCCCCACCGATGCCATCGCGATTCACGAGGACGACGCGGCCATCGACGAGAACCTGTTGAAGTCCATCACCCCCCGCTGACCCCGGGGGATCGGTCAAAAGCCCCGGCGTCGCAATCGTAACCCCGATTTTTACCGTTGCGGCTTCAGAGCGGGGTCACAGGAAACAAATAGAACCAATGTAGGCGCATGGGGTTCCTGGAGCATTCCGTATGAAGTCGGCCATGACTCCTGAGGGGTGTGTGGCCGACGCGATGGGAATGCGGCACGGAACCCCATACGTTACCCGTACCGGTGCTGCACCCCGAATCCACCGCGGGGGTAACGCCAGGCGATGTTCCGGTAGGGGCAGCCGATGCGGCAGGTGCCGCACTCGACGCAGCCTTCGTAGGCGACCAGGTTGAGTCCTGACGACTCGTCGAATTCGTAGACGGCCGCCGGGCAAAAGTAGTTGCACCACTTCTCCGGACAATGCCGGCATGTTTCCTGGTCGATGATCACCAGGTGGGATTCGCTGTCGGTCTGGAATTGGAGCAGGTAGAGCTTCTGTTCGATCTGTTTCTTCAAGTCCGCCCGGCTCTGGGCCAGCCCGGGGTCGTTTCCCGGGGCGTGGCGCTCATCAGCGGGCAGTGAGCGTTCCCCGGCGAGCCCGTCAGCCCGCGGGTCCACCGTCGTAACGCCCTGCCGATCATCCACTCCCCATCCCCCCGTTCGATGGGCCGTGTTCATGCAACTACCCCAAAGTTCGCCAGGCCAGGTACAGATCACGCGCCACCCGCCAGGGCGCGCGGCTGCGCCGGACCATCTTCCAGACCAGCGCCTGCTTCTCCTTCTTCGGCACCCCGTCCACGGTGAGCATCTCGTGAGCCGCCCGGTTGAGGAGCGCCGGGTACAGGCGGAAGAACTCCGGGTGGTGGTCGAAGAACTCGTTGGTGTTCTCGTACTTCTTGAGGTCCTTGAGGATGAAGGACTCCTCCAGCCGCGCCCGGTAGCGGGACAGGGTGCGGGCCGAGAAATCCCCCTCGGCGCGGGCTTCCAGCACCGTCTCCGCCGCCAGTTTGCCGGAGATCATGGCCAGGTTGGACCCCTCCCGGTGGATGCCGTTGCAGAGCATGGCCGCATCGCCGGCCACCAGGAAGCCGTCGCCGTAGACCTGCGGCACGCTGCGGTAGCCCCCTTCCGGGATCATGTGGGCGGTGTATTCCTTGGTTTCACCGCCGGCGATCAGGCGGCGGACCATGGGGTGGGACTTGATGCCCTCCAGCAGCGTGTTCGGGTTGAGCTTGGTCTCGACCAGCTGGTGGATCAGGACGCCCACGCCGATGGAGACGCTGTCCAGGTTGGTGTAGAGAAAGCCGGCTCCGACCACCCCGCGGGTCGCCTGGCCGAGCATCTCGATGGTCGCCCCCTCGCCCGGCTCGAGGTTGAAGCGGGATTCGATGGTCTCACGGGGGAGGGCGATGACCTCCTTGACGGCTACGGCCACCTCGCGGGGCTCGAGGGGCGGCGCGAGACCTGCCTGTTCCAGCAGGAGGCGGTTGACGCCTTGGGCGATGATGACCACGTCGGCGTACAGGTCGCCCCGAGGCCGGCTGGTGCGGACGCCGGCCACCCGCCCCCCTTCCACGATCAGCTCGGTGACCGTCGTCTCATTGATGATGCGGACACCGGCCTTCTCCGCCCTGGCGGCCAGCCAGGGGTCGAAGCGGGCGCGCAGGACGGTGAAGGCGTTGGGCTCGTCCATCCATTCCCCGCCGTGGTATCCCGCCGTGATGGCCGAGTCGCCGGTCATCAGCCAGAAACTCTGGCGTGTGACGCGCCGCTCCACCGGCGCCCCCTGCGCGAAGCCGGGGAAGACCTCCTCGGTCGGCCGGCGGTAGAGAACGCCGCCCATCAGGTTCTTGGCGCCGGGGACGTCGCCCCGCTCCAGGACCAGGACCTCTACGCCGCTGCGGGCGAGGGTATAGGCGGCGGCCAGGCCGGCGAGGCCGGCCCCCACCACGATGACGGGAAAGTTGGTTTTCACGGGTTGCGCCACCCTTCCATGCTCATCCAAATCATCCGCCGCCCCCATCGCTGCGTTCTCCGACCGGGCCGGTGCCGGACGAAGCCGAACCCACGGCGCCGCGCAGGCGGTTGCGGAATTCCTCGGTCAGGGCCGGCACCACCCGGAAGAGGTCGCCGACGATCCCGAAGTCGGCCACCTCGAAGATGGGCGCCGATGCGTCGTTGTTCACCGCCACGATCAGGCCCGACTGCTGCATGCCGACGACGTGCTGGATGGCGCCGGAGATGCCGATGGCGAAATAGAGGCGCGGACGGACGGTCTTCCCCGTCTGGCCGACCTGGTGGTCGCGGGAGATCCAGCCGGCGTCGACGGCGGCGCGGGTGGCGGCCACGGCGCCGCCCAGCACCTCGGCCAGTTCGTGCAGTAGGGCGAAGTTGCGCTTGTCCCCCAGGCCCCGGCCGCCGGCAACGACGACCTCGGCCTTCTCCAGCGCGTCGGCGCGGCCCGGCTCGCGGATGCGTTCCAGGACGCGGGTGACCAGGTCGGCCTCGGACAGATCCAGGGACGCACGAACCACGGAACCGCCGCGGCGGAATTGCGGCTCGGGCCGGGGCATGACTCCCGGGCGGACGGTGGCCATCTGGGGACGCCAGCGCTCGCAGACGATGGTGGCCAGCAGCTTGCCGCCGAAGGTCGGCCTGGTGGCCTCCAGCAAGCGGTTTTCGGGATTTACCGCCAGCTCGGTGGTGTCGGCGGTCAAACCGGCGGCCACGGCGGTGGCCACCGTCCCGGAAAGCTCCCTGCCGCACGGGGTGGCGCCCATCAGGACGATTTCCGGCCGATAGGTTTCGATCAGCCGGGTGAAGGCCCGGGCGTGAGCCTCGACGCGGAACTCGGCCAGCAGCGGGTCGTCCACGAGGTAGACCTTGTCGGCGCCGTAGGCAAAGGCCTCCGCCGCCAGGGGTTCCACCTGGTGGCCGAGGACGACGCCGGCCAGTTCGACGCCCAGGCTGTCTGCCAGGCCGCGGCCGGCCCCCAGGAGCTCCCACGACACCTCGGCGGCGATGCCGTCCCGGTGCTCTATGTAGACCCAGACGCCGCGGAAGTCGGCCGGATTCACGTCCCGGGGCATGGACTCACCCCACCCGGACCGTGGTCGCGGCCCGCGCCGGGGAATCCTCCCCCCGCCCCCCGATGACGCCGTGGGCCATGAGAACGTCCGCCAGCGCGGCGGCCGCCCGGCGCGGATCGGTGTCGCCGCCGGGGATCAGGCGGACGCCCCCCCGCCGCGACGGTGGAGTGAAGCTGCGGGACACCTTGGTCGGCGAACCGCGCAGCCCGACGCTGTTCGGATCCGCCCCCAGGTCGGCGGCGGTCCAGGTGACCAGCCGGTATTCGGCGGCCCGGAGCATGTCGGGCAGGGACGCGTAGCGGACCTCGTTCAATTCCTTCCCGACGGTGATCAGGGCCGGCAGGCGGCTCTGCAGCACCTCGCGCCAGCCGTCCAGTTTTCGCTCCACGACGATCTCCCGCCCGGCCGGGTCGACCGAACGGATGCCGGTGACGTAGCTCAGGACGGGCAGGCCCAGGCGCCGGGCCAGGCCCGGGCCGACCTGGCCGGTATCGCCGTCCAGGGCCTGCTTGCCGCAGAAGACCAGGTCGACCGGCCCCCGTTCGGCCTGCAACTTGTTGACGGCCAGCGCCAGGACGTATGTGGTGGCGAAGGTGTCGGCGGCGGCGAAGGCCTTGTCGCTTATCAATACGGCGTCGTCGGCGCCCAGGGAGAGGGCGCGGCGCAGGGATTTGTCCGCCTGGGGCGGCCCCATGGTCAGGATGGTGACGCGGCCCCCGAACCGCTCCTTCAACCGGACGGCGGCCTCGACGGCGTGGAGGTCGTCGGGGTTGACGATGGCGGGGACCCCTTCCCGCACCATCGTATTGGTCTTCGGGTCTATGCGCACCTCGGCCGTGTCCGGAACCTGCTTGATGCAGACGGCGATGTTCACCGCAAGCGGCACCCCCTCGCGCGTAGTTTTCCTATGAGCGCGCTGCGAAATCCCGATATCGACGACGCCGGCGGGGTGGCCACTACCAGCCGCATCAGGATATATATCGTGGACTGTAAAGGGAGGTTTTCGTCGCAGGTCAGCGGGACTCGCGAGGTGGGACCGGCTCGCGTTCGAGGCCGGCTGCTCGGTAGAGACGCGCCACTTCGGAAGGCGTGAGGAAACGGTGCTCGCCTGGCCGCAGGCACCCGAGGCTCAGGCCGCCCTCCCGGATGCGGATCAGGGCCGCCACGTCGTACCCGACGGCGGCCAGCATGCGTCGCACCTGGCGGTTGCGCCCCTCGTGGATGGTCACCTCCAGCCAGGTGTCGCCCCCCTCCCGCTTGAGTTCCCGCACCTTGGCCGGCGCTGTGAGGCCGTCGGAAAGCCGCACGCCGCGGCGCAGGCGTTCCAGGTCGGCGGGGGTGGGACGGCCCTTGACCCGGACGTGATAGACCTTGTCCACCCGGTGGCTCGGGTGCATGAGCGCGTGGGCCAGAAACCCGTCGTTGGTCAGCAGCAGGAGGCCGCTGGAGTCGTGGTCCAGGCGCCCCACGGGGTAGAGGCGGACGCCGGCGCCGGCCACCAGGTCCAACACGGTGCGCCGTCCCCGGGGGTCGCGGGCCGTGGAAATCACCCCTTTGGGCTTGTGCAGGAGGATGTAGGTGAGGGGTTCGCAGCGGAGGAGGCGGCCGTCGACGGCGACGCGGTCCCGCCGGGGATCGGCCTTCACCCCCGGATCGGTCACGACTTGGCCGTTGACGGTGACCCGCCCCCGGCGGATCAGATCCTCGGCCCTGCGGCGGGAGGCTACGCCGGCCCGCGCCACGATTTTCTGCAGACGTTCTTCCAAGTCAGGCTTCAACCTCGAAGACCATTTCCACCTCGACGGCCGAGTCAAGGGGCAGCTCGGCTGCGCCCACCGCGGCCCGGGCATGGCGGCCGGCCTCGCCGAAGACCTCCACCAGCAGTTCCGAGGCGCCGTTGACGACGGCGGGCTGGCCGGTGAACCCGGGGGCGCTGTTGACGAACCCGGTCACCTTCACGACCCGCCGGATGCGGTCCAGGCTGCCAAGGGCCGCCTTGGCCACGGCCAGGCAGTTGAGGGCGCAAAGACGCGCGGCGGCGTAACCCTCCTCGGGGGTTAGTGCGACGCCGACCTTGCCCCTGTAAACCACCTGCCCCTCCTTGAGAGCGATCTGCCCGGAAGTGAAGAGCAGGTTCCCCGACTGCACCCACGGCACGTACGCGGCCACAGGCCGGGGCGCTTCGGGCAGGCTGAGGCCGAGGGCGGCGAGCTTGGCTTCTGCGGTCATGCGGTAACCTCCTCATAGCGGGCAACACGACGACAGGGGGATTCGTCCCCTCCGCGTGCCGGGATTTCGCCGCGTTTGATTTTATCATGTCACCGGGTGGTCGCGCCATAGCGCTAAAGCGCACCACCCGGAGCCCCGGACGGTTCGCCCGCACCCAGCCCCCGGCCTACAGCTTGAACCGGCTCACCACGGCCTGCAGCTCCCGGGCCATCTCGACCAATCCCTGCGCCGTGCCCCTGATCTCCTCAGCCGAACGGTTCACCTCGTCGGTGGACGCGCTCACCTCTTCAGCCGAAGCCGCCGTCTCTTCCGAGACCGCAGCCACGCTCCGCACGGCCCGGGAGACGTGGTCGCTGGAGGCCGCCATCTCCTCCGTGGCCGCCGTGTTCTCTTCCGCGACGGCGGCCACGTCATCGACCATTTTGACCACCTTGCCGGCTTTGGCCGCCACTTCCGCCGCCGCCGCGGAGATGGTCCGGACGCGCGCGTCGGCCTCGCGCATGCCTTCCAGTATCCCCTCCAAGCCGCGGCGGGCGCTCGCCGCCAGCGCGGTCCCCGCTTCCACTTCCCGCGTGCCCGCGTCCATGGCCGCCACGGCCGCCTCGAGGCCCGCCTGGATGGTCCCGATCAGGTCGGAGATGTCCTTGGTAGCCCGGGCGGAGCGTTCCGCCAGCTTGCGCACCTCCTCCGCCACCACGGCGAAGCCCTTGCCCTGCTCGCCGGCCCGGGCCGCCTCGATGGCGGCGTTGAGCGCCAACAGGTTGGTCTGGTCGGCGATGCCGCCGATCACCTGGACGATCTCGCCGATCCGCTGTGATTTCTCACCCAATTCCTTGACCCGGGTCGCGGCCTCCAGGGCCGTGTCGCGGATGCGCGCCATCCCCGCGACCGCCTGCTCGACCGCCGCGCCGCCGTCCTCCGCCGCCGCCAGCGCCCGGGCCGCCGCGTCGGACACCTCCCGGGCCGTGCGGTGCACCTGGTCGATGGCCTGTGCCATACCGCCGACCGTTTCCGTGGTCTCCACCACGCTGCCGGCCTGGTTCTGGGCGCCCTGGGCGATCTGCTCGATGGCCTGCCGCAGTTGGTCCATGATCCTCGCGGTTTCTTCCGCGCTGTGAGTCTGTTCGGCCGCTCCCTTGGCCACCACCTGAATGGCTGTCGAGATCTGCTGCGTGGCCCGGGCCGTCTGGTCGGCCGTCGCCGCCAGCCTGACGCTGCACTCGCTCACCCGGCTGCTGGTGCGCTCGATGCGCCCGATCATGTCCCTCAGTTGGCCGACCATCCGGTTGAAAGAGCGGACCAGACGGCCCAGTTCGTCCCGGCTCTGGACCGGGATCTCCTCGACGGTCAGGTCCCCCGCCGCCAGGCGCTCCGAAGCCTCCATCAGCCGGACAGCGGGCCGCGCCATGCGCCGCCCCAGCGCCCAGCCGGCCACCAGGCAGACGCCGATGCCCAGCAGGCTCACGACGATGCCACCCTGGAGCCGCCTGACGAGATCCGCCGTCCCCGGGGCCGGCATGGCCGTGACGACCTGCCACGACACACCCGAATCGGGATTCAGCGGGACACGAGTGGTCAGCCAGCCGCCCTCCGGCATTCTGAAAGCCGGGAATTCACCCTTCTCGGAAACCGGCCGCCCGGCCTCGACCAGCACCTTTCCACGCTCGTCCAGAAGGTAGGCCTTCAGGCCATGGTCGCCGCTGATGAGCGAGAGTTGCTGGGCGAAGTAGGCGATGGGGACCTCCATGTGCACCAGGGCCGTCTTGGCGCCATCGACGACTACAGGCGTGGCGAAGGCGAGCACGGGGACCGCCACGTCCGGCGACAGGTACGGTCCGTTGACGATGACCTGTCTTTCCGCCGCCTCCATCGCCGGCTTGTAGAAGGGCGCGTCGGCTTCCTCCGGCGACAGGTCCTCCGCCGGGGCTATATCCTCGAAGACGACCCGCGCCAGCTCCTGCCCCCCCTGCTGAATGAAGCAGGATTCCCCGACCATGTTCCTGAAGGAACGATTCAAGCTTTGCAAGGCCTTGTCCGCTTCTTTCTTCAGCTTTTCCCGTGCTTCGCTGCCGGGTGGCGCTTGGAAATACTCTCGGAAGACGGGGTTGACGGCCGTCGCGAGCAACAGTTGTTTCATCTTCCGCACTTCCTGCGTCACGGCCTGCGCCCGGACCTCGGCCGCCTGCCTGGCACGCATGCCGGCAGTCTCCCGCAGTTCCCGCCCGGTGGACCAGGCGATGAAGGCGAAGGCCAGCAAGGCGGGAATCAACCCGCAGACCAAACCGATGAGCATTATCCGCCTGGACATCGCGACACCATCCTTTTGATAAACTCCTCCGTGCACTATTATCGAATATACCAACCGACTTTTAAATGAGAATGATTGACCAAATTTAGTTGGAAGAAGGAGCGCGTTGCGAAAAGGGGCGGCCACTTTCGACATCCCCCACCGGGGGTGCGAACAGCGGCCCTCAGTACCCGAAGAAAAGCTTCACCGCCAGGGCGGAGGCCACGAACCCGGCGATGTCGGCGGTCAGGCCGACGGGGACGGCGTGGCGGGTACTGAGGATGCCCACCGACCCGAAGTAGAGGGACAAGACGTAGAAGGTGGTGTCGGTGCTGGCCTGCATGGTGGACGCCAGGCGGCCGATGTAGGAGTCCGGCCCGAACCGTTCCAGGAGCTCGGCCATCAGGGCGAAGGAGCCGCTTCCCGACAGGGGACGCACGATGGCCAGGGGCAGGATCTCACCCGGCAGGCCCAGCGGGTCCAGGGCGGGACGGAGCAGGCCCGCCAGGATGTCCAGGGCGCCGGAGGCGCGGAAGATGCCGATGGCGACAAAGATGGCGACGACGTACGGGATGGTGCGGGCGGCCAGGGTCAGGCCCTCGGTGGCGCCCTCGATGAAGGAGGCGAATACGTCCACCCGCTTGCAGAGCCCGTAGAGGGGAATGAAGGCCAGGAAGGAGGGTATGGTGACGGCGGCCAGGTAGTCCACCCAGGATGTCACGCCGCGCCACGCTTTCCCCGGCGGCGAAGCACGGCGTCCAGGGTCAGGCCCACCACGGTGGAAGCGAACGTGGCCGCCAGCACGGTGACCATGATCTCCGCCGGGTTGGCGGAGCCGTACTGGGCGCGCAGTCCGATGATGAAGGCCGGGATGAGGGTGGCGCCGGACGTGTTCAGCACGAGGAAGGTGACCATGTGGTCGCTGGCCGTGTCCTTCCGCGGGTTGATGTCCTGGAGGTGCTGCATGGCCTTCAGACCGAACGGGGTCGCCGCCGAACCGAGTCCGAGGAGGTTGGCGCTGATGTTCATGGTGATGGCGCCCAGGGCCGGGTGGTCGCGGGGGATGCCGGGGAAGAGCCGGCCGAGCAGCGGCCGCATCCAGCGGGCCAGGGCCTGGACCAGCCCGGCGTCCTCGGCCACCTTGGCGAGCCCCAGCCAGAAGACCATGGCCCCGAGGAAGCCGATCACCGTTTTGACCGCCAGTTCGGCCGAATCCATGGAGGCCTGGGTCACGGCGTCGATCCGGCCCCGTGCCGCGGCCACCACCACCCCGATGACGATCAGGCCGACCCAGATGGCGTTGAGCACGCCGGACGCCCTCCCCCGCCGCTACCGCATCGCAGGGACGGATTCACCGCTCCCTCGGGGAATATATGACGGGAGCGGCCAGGTCAGGCCAGCCTCGGCGAGGACATCACACGTGGTACCGGTGCGCCGATGGAGCCGCATGGCGGTCTCTCAGGAACCGCAGCACCTGGTTCACGTCACCGGCGATGATCTCCGCCCCCTTCTCGCGGAAGACGGCCTCGGCCCGCGGCCCCAGGGCGCCCCCGAGGATGCCGGCAAATATGAACTCGGGGGCGCCACCCGCCCGGCCGGCGCCGCCCGGCGGCGTTCCCGCGGACGGCCCTCCCCAGCGCCGGCGGTAATTGTCGGCTGTCACCCAATCGTCGACGTTGTCTCCACAGTAGACGGCACGCCGCGCCCCCATGGCCCCCGCCGCCTGCAGGAGGCCGCCCGGGTCCGGCTTGCGGTAGCCCTCGGAGGCGGTCACCACCGCCCCGTCAGGGATCAGGCCGCCGAGGAAGCGGTCCAGGCCGCACAGCTTCAGGGCCGGGATCGTCTCCCGGTAGACGCGGCCGGTGTAGATTCCGGCCCGCCCCGGCCAGGAAGCGAGTTCGTCCGGGTCGATCAGGGGCCGCTCGCGGTTGAAGAGGCCGGGCCCGGACCGGTACGCCGGCGCGTAGCCGAACATCTGCGGGCACCAGTCGTCTCCGCCGTAGTGCTCTTCGCAGAGGCGCTCCACCAGGGCCGGGTCCCAGGGCGCCGCCGGGTCATCGGCGAGCGGTGCGAGGCCTTCGACCGCCTCCGGTCCGCCCCCCGCCGCCCGGACCCTTTGGAGAAACGCCTCCAGGGTCGGCGG
>DYIH01000036.1:0-1612 GCA_020723785.1 Thermaerobacter marianensis | reverse complement strand
CCTGCCGCAGGGAGCCAATGTCGCGCACCCCGGCCCCACCGGCCTTCCATAGGTAGAAGCGGACTGCCGCCCGGGCCACGGCCCAGTCGCTGTTGAAGCCGCCCGCCTGCTTGAAGAGGGCGATCTCCTCCGGCCGCACCAGCCTGGCCGCCTCCGGCGCCGCCCCGCCAGGAGGCCACCCCAGGATGCGCTCGAAATAGAACTGGGTCACCTCGGAGATGACCACGGGATAGGAGCCGGTGACATCCACCAGGACACCGTCCACGTCGAAGACTGCGGCGTCGATGGCGGCCAGGTCCGGCAAGGCGTCCTCCCGCACGGCGAGCCCGGCCTTGATCTGGACATAGCGGAACGGCACGCCCATCCCCCTCAGCCCGGGAGCGGCCCGGCCGCGGGGCCGACTCCGGCCTCTCCCAGCAGTTCCATGGCGATGGCCGTGCCGTGGCTGGTGCCCAGGCGGTCGGCCCCGGCCGCCAGCAGGGCGCGGGCCTGCGCCAGGGTGCGGATGCCGCCGGAGGCCTTGACCCCCAGCCGGTCGCCGACGGCTGCGCGCATGAGCCGGACGGCCTCCACGGTGGCACCACCCGGGCCGAATCCGGTCGAGGTCTTGACGAAGCGGGCCCCGGCCTCCCCGGCCAGGAGGCAGGCGGCCACGATCTCCTCGGCGGTGAGCAGGGCGGTCTCCAGAATGACCTTCACGGGCACGCCGGCCGCGCGGACGACGGCGGCGATGTCGGAGCGGACGGCGGCGTGGTCCCCTTCCTTTAGGCATCCGACGTTGAGGACCATGTCCACCTCGCCGGCACCGAGGGCAACCGCGTGGGCGGCCTCGCGGGCCTTGATGGCGGTGGCGTTTGATCCCAGGGGGAAGCCGGTGACGGTGGCGACGGCGAGGCCGGTCCCGGCAAGTTCTCGCCGGGCCAGGGGCACGTGGCCGGGGGCCACGCAGACGCCAAAGAAGCGGAGCTCGCGGGCCTCGGCGCAGAGGCGGCGCACGGCGGCAGGCCCATGCTCCGGGCGCAGGGCGGTGTGCTCGATGGCGGACAAGACGTTCATAGCGCCATTGTATCAGATCAGGAGGAGCGTCGGAGATTTCGTTGGGCATACGGCGCAAGGCCGGGGGGCGGCCCGACGGCCGCCCCCGCTCCGGACTAACGCACCCCGCGCTCGATCAGATAGCCGCTGTACTGTTTGTCGTCACCGAGGATGTGACCGTTGAGCCAATCCTTCAGGAACGCCAGCAGCGCCCCGGCGTCCCCGCTCCCCTGGCGGAACCGTTCCATGTGCTCCAACACCTTGGCCACGAGCCGTTCGTGGATGCCCCTGTGCCGGTCGTAATCCGGGTAGCCATGAGTGTGCAGCAGCCTTTCCTCGTAGGCAAAGTGGGTCTTCGTATAGTCGGCGAGATTGGCCAGCACTTCTTGGACGGCGGCCCGGTCCTCCCCGCCCTCCATGACCCTGTGCAGGTGGTTGATCATCTCGACGAGCCGCCGGTGCTGCGTGTCGATGGTCCTGATCCCGAACGAATACTCCCCGCGCCAGGGCATGAATTCGCCGACCCCGCCGCATCGGCATCCAGCTTGAACCGGGCGGTCAGGGATTCCAGGTCGCC
>DYIH01000343.1 GCA_020723785.1 Thermaerobacter marianensis | reverse complement strand
TCGCCCGACGGCCTCAACTGGACCCATGCAGCCACGAACACAACGGCCAACCTGAGCGACGTGGAGTATGCCGGCGGGCAGTACGTGGTGACGGGATGGAACGGCACCATCCTCACCTCCTCCAACGGCTTCGGCTGGGTGGCCCAGTCCTCCGGTACGAGCGCCAACCTCTACGACCTGGCTTACGGGGCCGGTACCTGGGTGGCGGTGGGGGCTCAGGGCACCATCATCTACTCCGCCAACGGGGTCAACTGGAACGCTGCCGCCTCCGGCACCATGCTTGACCTCTACGACGTGATCTACGACGGCTGCCGCTTCGTGGCTTCCGGCGCCAGCGGCACCATCCTCACTTCGCCGGATGGGATCAACTGGACGCCGGACGCGCCCGGCACGACGGCGAGCCTTTTTGGCCTGGCGACGGGCAATGGCGTGGACGTGGCGGTGGGCGCCACCGGCACCGCGCTCGTGGCCAAGGCGCCCTGCCAGCCGACGGGCACGCCCGACCTGGAGGTCCAGAAGAAGCGGCTCACCTCCCCCGTCGTGGCCGGCCAGCCGGTCACCTACCAGATCATGGTTACCAACGTGGGCACCGCCCCGTGGACCGGCTGGATCGGCGTCAGCGACCCGTTGCCGGCGGGGGCGGCCAGCCCCACCTTCAGCGCCCCTGCGCCCTGGTCGTGCAGCCTGAGCGGCGGTACGCTCATGTGCACTTATAACGGCGGGCCGGGCTTCTCTCTCCTGCCGGGCCAGTCCCTGCCACCGGTGACGGTGACCTTCACCGTGCCGGCCGGGGCCACCAGCGTCACGAACTGCGCTCGCATCTTCGCTCAGAACGCCGATGCCAACCCGGCCAACAACCTCTCCTGCGACGTGGCCGACGTGCAGCCCGCCGGGCCGCCGCCTGGCGGCAAGTGCGCGCCCCTGCCGACCGGGGCCATGGACTGGTGGCCCCTCGACGAGCAGAGCGGTGCCACGGCCGTCACCGACATCGTGGGCGGGCAGACGGGCACGCCTTCCACCGGCGTCACCCCTCCCGGTGTCCCCGCAGCCGTGGGTTCGCTGCTCGGTCCTCAACC
>DYIH01000035.1:3904-11846 GCA_020723785.1 Thermaerobacter marianensis | reverse complement strand
TCAAGAACGTCGTCGCCTACATTCGCAGCCTCAAGTAAGTCGCCCTATTGCAGGGTGCAACCCCCGGCCTGCCGGTCGGGGGTTTTCTTTTTCAGCCGCCGGCGGCTTGCCTCCATTTTTAGCATTAAAAGGATTTCCGGGGTGCACATCGAATATGGCTGTTTTGAGATCATCTGGAAGGAGGTGATAACGCCGTGCATATCAGGATAAAGGGGGTTGCCATCGCCCTACTGGCGCTGGCCCTGGCAGCAACTGGTTGCGGCAAGAAGAGCCCCGCCAGTGAGACCCCACCGGCGGCGGAGAGTCAAAGCGCTCAACAGAGCCAGCCGGCGCCGGAGCCCGCCAAGACGGAGGGCTCCAAGGAACCGGCAAGCGCGCCGCCGGCCGATGCCGGCGGTGGCGGAGACGCCGCCAAGGGCAAGGACATCTACGGCCAGAAGTGCGCCGCCTGCCATGGCGCCAACGGTGAAGGCGGTGTCGGCCCGGCTTTCGTCGCCAAGGATGGCAAGCAGGCGGTGGCTGAGCGCATGAGCGAGGCGGACCACATCAAGGTGGTCGCCGACGGCAAGAACGCCATGCCGGCCTTCAAGGGCCAACTGACCGACGACGACATCAAGAATGTCATCGCCTATGAGCGTTCCCTCAAATAAGTCGCCCTGCCGTAGGGTGCAACCCCCGGCCTGCCCGGTCGGGGGTTTTCCCTTTTCCCGATGCCGGCCGCCCGCCGCGGCCCAGCGCCGGCCTCGAGGTCACCTGCTCGGCGCCTTCGCTCCGGAAGTGCCGGCAACCTGCTTCTTCTCGATCTTCGCCGACTTCCTGAGGCCGGCCACGAACCGCTCGAAGACCTGCTTCCGTCTCTCCTGCAAAAGGTAATTGCGCACGTCCTCCTTGACCTCCTCGAAGGTCCTCTGCCGCGAGTCCTGCTTGTCCTCCACCTTCAGAACGTAATAGGCGCCCTGGCTCTCCACGACCTGGCTCACCTTGCCCGGGTCCAGGTCGAAGGCCGCCTTGTCGAGCTCCGGCGGGAGTTCGCCCCGGCGGACCTCCTGCGGGGCGCCGGCGGGGGGGAGGCCGGCGATGGACATGCCGCTGTGGGCCGCCACCATGGGATCGGAGGAATATTCCTTGGCCACCTCGGTGAAGGGCTTGCCGGCCTGCAACTCGGCCAGCGCCTTTTCGGCGTCCTCCTTGGTCTTGGCCTTGATCCGTGACAGTTTCACCGTCTCCGGAACGACCATCTGCGCCTTGTTCTGATCGTAGAAAGAGCGGACGTCGGCATCGGAAACCTGGACGGAAGCGGTCTCCTTCTTGAAGATGGCATCCACGGCCAACTGGCGGGCAACGATGTCCTGGAGCGCTTCGGTGGTCAAGCCCGCCTGCTTGAAATCGCGATTCATCTGTTCCGCCGAACCACCAAAGTTTTGCGACTTGATGGTATCCATCAAGCGTGACGTTTCGGCCTTCACCGTGCTCGCCTGAGGCGCAAGGCCGCGCTTTTTGGCCTCCTGGGCCAGCAGGGCCTCGTCCACCAACAGGTCAACGAACTGCGACCGCACGAGCTCCAGTTCCCTGGGAGCCATCTTGTGGCGCCAGATGACCTGGAAGAAGGCCACCCGCTGATCCAACTGGCGTGCCGTCACCTTCTCCCCGTTGACCCGGGCCAGAACCTGCTTGCCGTCGCCGCCGCAGCCGGCGGCCGCCAGGGCCAGCAACCCGATCGCGAGCATGGCGCCAGAGAACCTTGCTGTACTCCACATCGGCTGAACACCCTTTCCAAGCGCTTTGTCGTGAACGGAATCGTCTCATGGTTCATTGCTGCCGCTCGTAACCGAACACGGCTATCCGATTGCTCCCCCGGTCGGCCACGTAAAGCCGGCCCTGCCGGTCAAAGGCCAGGCTGTTGGGGAAGTTCAACTGGCCATCGCCCAAACCGCGCTCCCCGAACTCGACGCGCACCTTCCCCCGCAGATCGTAGACGCGGATCTTCTGCTGAATCGGGTCGGCAACCCAGACACGCTCCCCACGGATGACGATGCCCCGCGGCACCACGAACTCACCGCCGATGGTCATGACCACCTGCCCGGCGTCCGGTGAGAACACCTGAATACGGGCGTTGCCGCTGTCGGCGACCCATATCCGGCCGGTTTCGTCCACCGCCACGCCATTGGGGTAAGCCAGCTCCCCCTTCCCGCTTCCCCCCCTGCCGAACTCCTTGATCAGGCTGTCCTTCTTGTCGAAGACCAGGATGCGGTGGTCCAGGCTGGTGACGTAGAGGTTGCCGTCAGCCCCGACGTTCATGTTCAACGGGATGAAGCCGCGAGCATCCGGACGCGGGGCAGGAGGGATCATGCCGACGAACCTGCCGTCCGGCAAGAATATCTGGATACGGTAGTTGTTCTTGTCGGCAACGTAGACCTTGCCGTCCCTGACGGCGATCCCGTAGGGGAAGTCGAACTGGCCCGGCCCCTTGCCATGGGCGCCCCACTTGCGCACCCACCGGCCGTCCTCGGTAAAGACCTGGATCCTGTTGTTGGAGGTGTCGGATACATATACGAGTCCATCGTCATCGACGGCTACCGCCAGGGGCTGCGAGAGAGGGGAAGCGACGGGCCCGATGATACTGTGCAGGAAGCGCGGCGGCTGGTTGCCGGCCTCCTTTTCCGCGGCGACCAGGCCCTGAACAGGCGCCGGCGCCCGCACCCGCAGGAAGTGATAGCCCAGAACCACCGACAGCGCCAGGACCACCGCCGAAGTGACGCCGACCAGGGTGGACACCTTGCCCTTCCTCTTGACCGGCTTCACAGCCGGCGCCTCTGTTTCCGGGATCACCGGCGGCAGCACCTCGCACGGACGTCTCGGCGGTGAAATCGGTGAAAGGTCCCACAACGATCACGGGCTCGTCATGGCTATGTCATGATCTTATCAAATACCCGGAAGGTAGCAAGTTTGCACATGGCTTGCGCGACTCATGCACAATACTTGTGCATGACGGTAATATGCACCACAGTAATAAGCTTTTGGCGCGATCCCGGGACGCCTTGTCGCACAAGCCATTCCGGACACGGATTATGCGCCTGGTCAATGAAGGTTGTGCGACAGGCTCCTTGACGCCCGCGCCTTCTCGGCCACGCCGCCTGCCCAGGGGTCTCGCCGAGAGGGACGGGGGTATGGCATAATTGACCCAGGAGCGCATTGCGTAATCCCGATATGGCTTGCGGCGTCGGCGCCCGCTGGGTGAAAGGAAGAGTATTCGAAGTGAAAAATATGACACGGTATCTAACCCCGTTCATACTGATGCTCCTCCTGTTGACGGCCGGGGTGGGGTCCCTTCACCTCAAACGGGGTACGATCGGAGCGCCGCCGACCACCATCGGGACGAAGGAGGGAACGCGCGGCGGGCTGCCGCACGTCAACCACCTGGCGGCGGACCCGTGGAACACGCAGCGTATCTTCATGGCCACGGATGCGGGCATCTTCATCAGCATGGACGGCGGGCGCGTCTGGCACAGCTACAACCGGGGGCTCAAAACCCTGAGCGTCGGTTTCATCGCCCCCGACCCGCACCGGAAGGATGTGGTCTGGGCCGCCGGACGCGACGGGGGGCTGTATCGCAGCGACGATGGTGGCGGTTCCTGGCAGCCGGCCGGTGAAGGGATCGCGGATCGGTCCGTTACCCAGGTGGTGTTCCACCCCCGGGAGAAGGACGTGATCTTCGCCGTCGGCCTGCAAGGCGGGGTCTTCAAGAGCGACGACGGGGGAAAGAGCTGGAGGGCCGAAAACTCCGGCCTCGAGGAGAAGCTGTCCGCCCCGCAGGCGATTTCTTTCTCTTATTTGGCCATCGCGCCGGTTGCGCCGGGCGACAAGCCGGTGCTATTTCTCGGGACCAGCGCCGGCACCTTCCGGCGCGAGGAGGGCGCAGCCCGCTGGGAGGACGTCGGCGGCGCCCTTCGCGGCATCGGAATAACCGCCTTGACGGCGTTTCCCGGCACCGGGATGCTGATGGCCGGCGCGGCCTTCCAGAGCGGCGTGTTCGTGAGTTCGGACGGCGGGCGGACCTGGCAGCCCCGGGGCGGCGGCCTGGAGAAGGACACCGTGCACCACCTGACCCTGGATCCGGCCGACCCCAGGGTCGTCTACGCCGCCGCGCCCCCCTCTTCCGGCATCATCAGGAGCGCCGACGGCGGGGCCACGTGGCGGCAAGCGAACCACCGGATGAAGGATGCCGCCCGGGGGAGGATCCTGGCGGCCGTTCCCGGCACCGGCGGGACGCTTTTCGCGGTGACCGGGGAACGGATCAATTGGCTCTACCGATCAGATGACGGCGGCCTCTCCTGGGCGGAGCCGGTGGCCGCCTTTCCACCGTTGGAGGAAGTGCGCTCGCGGTTCCGGCTGGCCCGTCCGGACTAGCCGCACCGCGCCAGGTAGGTTCATCCCTTAGTCCTTGGTGGGTTGGTTCTTGTTCCACCGGATTTGGGCCGACTTTTTCAAATCCTTCAGGAATTTATCGAAGGCCTGCTTCTGCCTCTCCGCCAGGAGGTCGGCCCGCAGCTGCTCCTTCACCTCGTCAAAGGGCGGCTCACCACCCGCCTGCTTCTCCTCCACCTTGAGGATGTGGTAGGCGGACCGGCTCTCGATCACCTGGCTGACCTGCCCGGCCGCCAAGGAAAAGGCGGCCTGCTCCAGCTCGGCGGGGAGTTCCCCGCGCTTGACAACCTGGGGCGTCAGGCCCAACCTCTTGTCGTCGATGGACATGCCGCGGTGCGACGAGATCATCGGGTCGCTGGAATACTTCCTGGCCACCTCGATGAAGTCCTTGCCGTTCCTGAGTTCTCCCAGGGCCTTGTCGGCATCCTCCCGGGTCTTCGTCTGCAGGCGGAGAAGCTTGACCGTTTCCGGGCGGACCAGCCGGGCCTTGTTCTGCTCGTAGTAGGCACGAATGTCGGCATCGCCGACCCTGACCGGTTCCGTCACCTTCCTGGTGACGGCATCGACGGCCATCTGGCGGGCGACGATCTCCTGGACCAAGCTCTCCGACAGGCCGGCCTCCTTGAGGCCGCGCTTCATCGACGGCTCGGAGCCGTTGTACTGCTCCAGCTTGACGGCCTCCAACAGCCGGCGGGTTTCCGCCTGCACCGCGCCGGCCTGGGGCATAAGCCCGCGCTTTTTGGCCTCCTGGACCAGCAACGCTTCCTCCACCAGCATGTCGGCGAACTGCGCGCGCATTTTCTGAACTTCCTGCGCCGACACCTGATGACGGAAAACGATCTGGAACAAGGCCAGCCGCTGATCGAGCTGCCGGGCGGTCACCGCCTCGCCGTTCACCTCGGCCAGCGCCTGCCCGCCCCCGCCGCCACAACCGGCGGGTACGGACGCCAGCAGAGCCAGAGCCAGCAAGGCCCCCAGGACCCGTTTGGAACGCGAAGGGCGCATCAACGACCATCCTCCTTCGGGTTACCCAACGGGCCTAGTAACCCCAGACCGAGACGCGGTTGTTCTCGCGGTCGGCGATATAGAATTTGCCGTCCGGTCCCACGGCTATGTTGTTGGGGAAGTTGAACTGTCCTTCCTCCACCCCGCGATCCCCGAAGGTGAACAGCTCTTTCCCCTCGCTGTCCACGACGAAGACCTTGTGCTGGAGCGTATCCACGATGAAAACCCGGTCGCGGCCGTCGACGGCGATGCCGCGGGGGGTCAGCATCCCGCCGAATTGCTTGACGTACCTGCCCTCCGGGCTGAACATCTGCACCCGGCCGTTGTTGCTGTCCGCCACCCAGATACGGCCCTTGGAATCGACGGCCACGGCGTTGGGATAGGCCAGCTCCCCATCCTTGGAACCACCCTTGGCGAACCTCTTGACGAAACGGTCGTCCTTGTCGAAAACGAGGACCTCATGCCCCACGGTGACGACGTACATGTTGCCGGCCCTGTCCTCGGCCATCGCCAGCGGGGCGAAGGCGAGGTCCTTGTGTTTCGCCGCGTCCGGGATGACGCCCTGAGGCTTGCCGTCCAACCCCAGGACCTGGATGCGACCGTTCTTGAAGTCCGCCACGTACAGGCGCTGGCCGCGCACGATCAGGCCCGTCGGGTAGTTGAACTCCCCCTTGCCCTGCCCGAGCTTGCCGAAGCGCGTCACCGGGTCACCCTGGGCGTTGAAGACCTGGATGCGGTGGTTGCTGCTGTCGGCGACGAACACCCGTCCGTCGGGCGCCACCGCGACCCCCAGAGGTCCGGCCATGGGGGCGTTCTGAGGGCCGTAGAGGTCGAAGCGGTGCTTGGGGGGCTGGTTGGTGATCACCGCGGTGGTGGTAACGATGGCCTTGACCGGCGTGGGCACCTTCTGCCGCAGGAAGAAGAAGCCGAAAACGACCACCGTCAGCAGCGCCACCGCCAGGCTGATGTTGATCACCGTGCTTGCCTTGACCCTCTTGCGCATCGTCAACCTCCTGAATGACTGTATATCGGGGCCGGCGACGCCGCCTTCCCACCCCGCCGCTTACCGCGACGGAGAGTGCGCCCCTCCCGCCGGCATCTTGGGCAGGTCCGTGACCCCCAGCCGCTGCAGGGCCTCCACCGCCGGCTTGAAGTTGGGGTCGAACTCCGCCGCCCGGCGGTAGCTGGCTATGGCCTTGTCCTTCATGTTCTTCCGCTCGTAGATCCGGCCGGTCAGGTGATACACGTCGGAAATGGTGCCGTCGATGTTGTCGTTGATGAACTTGAGCTTCTCCAGGGCCGCGTCGAGCTTGCCCTGCTCGAAATAGGCCAGGGCCAACTGGTAGAAACCGAGCGGGTTGGTGGGATACCTGGCGGTGAGCTTCTTGAACTCCTTCTCCGCGTCGGCGAACTTCTTCTGGCTCATGTAGATGAGGCCCATGTGATAGGCGGCGGCAGGGTTGTCCTTGTTGATCTTCAGGGCCTTCTGGAGATAGGTTTCGGCCTGCTGCAGATCGCCCTTCTGGAAATAGACGACACCCAGCTCGGCGAGGGCCGCGTCATCCTTGGGGTTCTGCTTCAACCGCTGCTCCCAGCGGGTTGTTTCCACGTCCAACCTCTTGGGCAGCGCATATTTTTCCCAGAAAAAGCGGTAACCGATGAAGGTGGCCAGTGCGCCTATTACCAGAACCGTGCCGGCGACTATGGCCACCGCCATCCCCAGCGACACGCCCCTGTCCCCCGCCATCTTGGCGGAACCGGCTTCCGGCGTCCGGGGGAATCCCGTCTCCATCCAACCACGCACCCCTTCAAACCCACCCGGCTGTCCAACCTGTTAAAAATATCGCGTCGAGCGGCGTTTTTGTCAATGCGGAAAAACTGCCTGGCTGCGCACCAAGGACGAGGGTGGGCTTCTCGATGCAAGCCCACCCTCGTTACCCCATATCGTCGCTGGCTCGATTCAGCCCAGCCGGTTACTTTACGCTGTGGCAGCGGAAGCAGGCCGAGGCGAACGGCTTGAACCGCCCGAGGGCCGACGTCGAGCCGAGGATCTTGCTGCCGTCACGCTCGTGCAGGTAGCCGCTGATGCTGTCCCGCGTCAGCCGGTCGGTGGCGCCCGTCGCGTCGTTGTCGTCCGTACCGTTCAGCTTGTCATTGAGGTAGGCCGACTCGACCAGCCGGTTCTGCCGGTTGACCTTCTGGGCGTCGGTCAGGCTGCCGGGCGTGCCAAGGTCGAGGTCGCGCTGCACGCCGTGCGGCACGTGACAGCTCAGGCACATCACCAGGTTCTGGTTATAGCTCGAGCCGCTGGAGAATCCCTCCAGAGGGAGGTAGTCGGAGCCGGCTATATAGTCCTTGAGCCGTCCCTGGTTGCTGCCGCTCCCGTCGATGATCTTGGTCGTGCCGATGAGGATCGACGGTTGTACGTCGACCGGGTGGCGGAAGTCGCCGTGGACGCTGCCGCCGGCGGCGCCGGCGCTCAGGATCCCGGCTAAGGTGGTCATCGAACTTT
>DYIH01000035.1:362-3894 GCA_020723785.1 Thermaerobacter marianensis | reverse complement strand
CGCCGCTGTCAAGCGTGCTGTCCGACGGATTTGCCGTCCCGGCCGAGTTCGAGTAGAAGGCCCGGTGGCAGCCGGTGCAGAAGGACACTACACCCTTATAGCCGGTCTGACCATTCCTCCCGGTGAGGTAGATGCCGGCCGCGTACTGGCTCGACGGGTTCACCACGCTGACCGCGCTCACCTTGATGCCGGTGCGGTTGGTCAGGTCGCCGCGCAATAGCCGGTAGTTCTTGTCCTTGTTGTGCGGCTCGTGGCAGGAGGCGCACACCAGGTCGCTGCCCCAGGAGTAGCTGTTGACGGTCACCACAGCGGGCAGCGGCTGCCCGTTGCTGTCGTTGAGCCCGTCGCCGTTCTCGTCGATGAAGCCGCTACCGGGGGCCTGCCAGATGCCGGCCGCCGTGTCGTTGGTGCTGTAGCCGTCGGAGTAGCCGCTCAGGCCGCTACGATAGACGTTGTGGATCGACGTCACGTCGATGCCGCTGCCGGTCTTGAGTTGGTCGCCGAAAGGACCGGCGGGGGCGCTGATCTTGGTGCCGGCGGCGTCGATCTGCACCTGGCCGCGCACCTCGTCGTACTTGGAGCCGGTGCCGTCGTGGCAGGTGGCGCACAGGTCGGTGATCGTCGGCGCCTTCAGGAGCTTGCGGTGCTTGGCGCTGTGCAAGCCGTGGCAGCCGGTGCAGGCGTTGGTATACTCGGTGAACTCGCCGTGGCGGGTCTGGGTCGGCGGGAAGGCACGGGAGACGATATATCCATTGATGTACTCGTTGCTGGCGTCGTTGGGGCTGATCGTGCCCTCATCCGTCGTGTTCTGCACCACGTAGTAATATTCCTGGTAATCCTGCACCGAGGTATCCTTGTAGTAGACGTAACCGTAGGTGGTGTCCACGCCCCAGTTGGTGTCCGTAGAGGTGCAGGTCCAGCTGGGGTTGGAACCGCCCACGGCGCAGTCGGCCGTGCTGAGGGCCACGAACTGCCGCCCGTCGTCGGTGTCGTGACGCCACACCTTGTAGCTCTTGCCGCTTACCGGGGTGAAGTAGACCTTCACCTCGCCGGAAGACGTCTGCGTCTTGGTGTCGCTGGGGCCGTAGGCCAGGGCCGAGCCTGCCAGGGCAAGCACGCCCGCCAAGACGGCGGCCAGCGTCAGAAACTTTCGCACTCCTTCTCGACCTCCCTTCATCTCTCCCCTGCTTGAGGCACAGGAAGCTAGTCCATCTCTTTTAGCAGCGAGGAACCAATGCAACCAAGTCACCCCCTTCTGAGGTCCTGACTCGCCATTTTTGATACTATTTAACCATGCCTGGAAGGCATGCGTCAATAGGACTATAGTCCCACTCACCTCCTTTTTCCAGTCGGTCATCCCGGTCATCCGGAGCAAGCCCGGCGCCGGACTCACCACGGCATGTTCAGCCGGCCGGGGAGCTTCCGGTGGCACCCCAGGCAGAGGTAGTCATTGTCCCGCCGCAACATGCGCGGCGCGTTGCTGCCGTGGGGGTTATGGCAACTGATGCACGAGAGCTGCCGGCCGGAGATCGGGTCGATGATTTCGCGCCCGTCGCGCGCGGAAATGCCGACCGGGTGAGAGGCGTGCAGGTCGATCTTGCCCACCCGTCCCATGGGGCCGCCGCCGTGACAGCTCAGGCAGACATCCACGAAGGGTTGCTTGGAATCGTCGGCGGACTTGATCATCCGCGGCCAGTTGGTGGCGTGAGGGTTGTGGCAGTTGGTGCACCAGGCCTGGGAGAAGGGCGGGTGCAGCACGGCCATCTCCATGTCCCGGGCCGCCGTCGGATGGCAGTTGAAGCACAGGTAGGGCAGCGGCCAGCGGGTGTGGTTCGGGTTCGGCGAGGCGTGGGGATCGTGGCAGCCCAGGCACGCCTGCCGGGCGAACGGCGCGTGCTGGACCTGCTTGGTCCCGAAGCGCGCGTACATGTTGTGACACGTGATGCATACGTCGGTCTCGGGCAGCCGCAGCATGACCGGGTTGTCCGAGGCGTGCGGGTCGTGGCACGCCGTGCACCAAGCCTTCTTGAAAGGCGGGTGGGTGTTGCCCATCTTCATCTGGTCGGCGATCTTCTTCTGCCTGTCGGCGGCGTGGCACTGGCTGCAGAGGGTGTCGAGATCCTTGGCCTTGAGCCTCGTCGCGTTGGTCTTGGGATCGTGGGGGGTGTGGCAGGCGGTGCAGCGCTTCTCCAGGAAGGGCTGGTGCGGCACCTTCTGCGACAGCTTCTTCTCCTTGTCCGTGTGGCAGTTGAGGCAGGTGCGCGATTCCACCGCGTCGGCGAGGCCGCTGGCCACCGGGGTGCGCGTCGCCAGGCTCCAACCCTTGAACCAGATCTGGCGCGTGGCCGGGACGGCCAGGACGCCCACCGCGACGGCCAGCAGGGCCAAGCCGGCGAACAGGAAGCTGTTGATCCGCAAAAAGCTGATCACCGCTGCCGCGATCTTCTGCCACATCGAGATTCAATCCCCTTCGCGCCAGGGCACTTCCTGGAAGTGGGACTCGACCTGCCTCCGGCGCTGCTCTGCCGCCCTTTCGCGGGCCTGGGCCGCCTCCCGTTCGCGCCCGGCGCCCGCCAGCGCCCGGGCCAGCGCCTCCTGGACCGTCGGCGCGTCGGGCCAGCGGCCCGCCAGTCCCTCGAGCACCGCGACGGCCTCCGCGAAGCGCCCCCTGGCGGCGTAAAGCCGCCCGAGTTCGAGGCCGGCCAAGCGGTGGCCCGGTTCGAACCGCAGGGCCTCCCGGAAGAGCGCCTCCGCCTCGTCGTACCGCCGTTCCTGCAGGAGCAGCGTCCCCAGGACATAGCGGGCAGCCGCGTCTGACGGGTCCCGCCGGACGGCCTCCCGCGCCTGGCGGGCGGCACGCCGGAGATCGCCCTTCCGCTGGTAGGCCATGGCCAACTGCAGGCGCGCCGCCACGTCGTCCGGCCTTTCCCTGACCTGGGCCCGCAACGTTCGCAGGGTCCTATTGAGCGGCCCCTGATCCAGGTAGCGGTCGTAGGCCCATGGATAAACCAGCAACAAAAGACCCGCCAAAACAGCCAAGCCTACGCCTACGGCATTCCAGCCACGGATGCGGCGCTTGGATGCCGGACGGGCCGGCGCTTCCACCGAGGGCGTAACGGTCATCCGGGCTCCGCCTTTCGACACGGGGCACCCCCGGGCCTGCGCCCGCGTCCCCCACGCCGTTCTCTATTTATTTATCGGAAACCCGCCGCCATCAGTTCTGCGCCGCCATCCGCCGCCCCCATTCCAGGGCCGCCTTCTGCTTCTCCAGCAGCGTGCCGGCCTCCTCCATCTTCCGGCGGTAGAACTTCACCATCTCCGGCGCCGTCGCGGAACTGTGGCAGGCCTGGCACTGGACCGAGTAATCCGAGGCATGGCAGCTGAAGCACCTGGTCTTGACCGGCCCGAACTCCTTGATCACTTGGAAGTGAAAGGGCAGCCACTCGGGCGCGGCCGGGTGCTTGCTCAGGTTGTCGCCGAACTTCGGGCTGTGGCACTGGTTGCACCAGATCTTCTGCTGGGCCCGCTCCTC
>DYIH01000035.1:0-352 GCA_020723785.1 Thermaerobacter marianensis | reverse complement strand
CGAGTTGTGACAGACCATGCAATACCCGAAGTTGGCCAGCGCCTGTGTCTTGTGGATGAACCGCCAGTACTCGTTGTGGCGCGGCGGCCGATTGTTCAGGTGGCAGCCGGCGCAGAAGAAGTTGTTGCGGGTATAGAGCCGCGGGTCCTGCAGGTCCTTCTCCTTGAGGGAGTCGTCGATGCGCTGGACGCCGTGGCAGCCGTCGCACATGCCGACCCCGCCCATGATCTTGGGATCGAAGGCCGTGGGCCCGTGCGTGGTGGGCAGGCCGAGCCATCCCGCGTCGTGGAAGGGCGGCCGCAGGGTGCCCAGGTTCAGGTGGCAGGTCGAGCAGCTCACCAGCTTCGGCGGG
>DYIH01000342.1 GCA_020723785.1 Thermaerobacter marianensis | reverse complement strand
GCTCCGTCGGCTGATAGTACCCGCCGCCGGCCCCCTCGGGCAAATACTGCTGCTCGACCCAGCCGCCGGGATAGTCGTGGGGGTACTTGTACCCCTTGCCTTGGCCCAACCGCTCGGCCCCCTTGTAGCCGGCGTCGCGCAGGTGGAGGGGAACGGGGCCGGGCCGCCGCTGCCGCACGTCCTCCATGGCCCGGTTGATGGCGAGGTAGGCGCTGTTGCTCTTGGGCGCGGTGGCGATGTACAGGGTGGCCTCGGCCAGGGGGATGCGCGCCTCGGGCAGGCCGACCCATTCCACGGCCTGGGCCGCGGCGGCGGCCACCACCAGGGCCTGGGGGTCGGCCAGGCCGACGTCCTCGGCGGCGTGGATCAACAGGCGGCGGGCGATGAAGCGCGGGTCCTCGCCGGCGTAGAGCATGCGGGCCAGCCAGTAGACGGCGGCGTCCGGGTCGGAGCCGCGCATGCTCTTGATCCAGGCCGACACCGTATCGTAGTGGTTGTCCCCGTCCTTGTCGTAGGCCAGGGCCCGCTGCTGGATGGCCTCGGCGGCCACCTCCAGGGTCACCCGGCGCGCGCCGTCCTCCCCCGGCGGCGTCGTCAGCACCGCCAGTTCCAGGGCGTTCAGGGCCGAGCGGACGTCCCCCCCGGCCACACGCACCAGGTGGTCCAGGGCCTCGGGCGCCACCTCCGCGCGGCATTCGCCCAGGCCCCGCTCGCGATCGGCCAAGGCGCGTTCCAGCAGGCGGCGGACGTCGGCGTCGGCCAGGGGCTCCAGCCGGAAGATGCGGCAGCGGGAGACGAGGGCGGCGTTGACCTCGAAGTAGGGGTTCTCGGTGGTGGCGCCGATCAGGGTCAGGGTGCCGTTCTCCACGTGGGGCAGGACGGCGTCCTGCTGGGCCTTGTTGAAACGGTGGATCTCGTCGACGAAGAGGATCGTCCGCCGCCCGTGCATCCCCAGCCGCTCGCGGGCGGCCTCCACCACCCGGCGCAGGTCGGCCACCCCGGCGGTGACGGCGCTCAGTTCCTCGAACCGGGCGGCGGTGCGGGCGGCGATGAGGCGGGCCAGGGTCGTCTTGCCCGAGCCGGGC
>DYIH01000034.1 GCA_020723785.1 Thermaerobacter marianensis | reverse complement strand
GCCCGTGATCGGGAGAAGGCCGCCCTGGACGCCGAGCTGGTCGAGGCGCGGGTGCGCCTGGCCGCCCTCGAGCAGGAGGAGCGCGGCCGCCGCCAGCTCGAGGAGGCCCGGGCGGCCCAGGGGCGGGACCTGGAGCGGGAGCGGGCCGCCCACCTGGCCGCCCTGGAGCGGGTGGCGGAGGAGCGCCGGCGCTTGGCGGAAACCCTGGCGGCGGCCGAGGCCGAGGCGGCGCGCCTGGCGGAGGAGAAGCGCCGGCTCGAAGCCGCCCTGGCCGAGGCGCAGGCCCGGCGGCAGGCGCTGTTCCGGGCCTGGCGGGAGGGGGAGGAGGCCCTCAATCGGGTCCGCGATGAGATCCAGGGCGTGGAGGAACGGCTGCGGGCCGGCCAGGTGGATGCGGCGCGGCTGGAAATGGAGGCCCGTTCCCTGGCCGAGGCGATGGCCGGTCGGTTCGGCTTGGACCAGGAGGCGGCCCTGACCCTTGCCGACCCGCCCCGACCGGGTGAAGCCCGCGAACGGGCGCGCCGCCTGCGGGCCGAGCTGGATGCCATGGGGCCGGTCAACGCCCGGGCCGAGGAGGAGTACCGGGCCCAGGAGGAGCGTTGCCGCTTCCTCCAGGCCCAGCGGGACGACCTGCACCGCGCCCGGCTTGATCTGGCCTCGCTTTGCGAGGAGATCGACCGCCGGATGGCACGGCAGTTCGCCGCCACCCTGGTAGCGGTGCGCCGCGAGTTCCAGGAGGTCTTCGTCCGCCTCTTCAACGGCGGCCGCGCCGACCTCATCCTGGTGGACCCGGACCAACCGCTGGACTCGGGCGTCGAGATCGTCGCCCAGCCGCCGGGCAAGAAGCTCCAGCACCTCTCGCTCCTCTCCGGCGGGGAGCGGGCGCTGACGGCGGTGGCACTGATGTTCGCGCTCCTGCGGGTGCGGCCGGCACCCTTCTGCATCCTGGACGAGATCGACGCGCCCCTGGATGACGCCAACATCCGCCGCTTCGCCCGCTTCCTCAGGGAAATGGCGGCCGAGGGGATACAGTTCGTCGTCATCACCCACCAGAAGGCTACCATGGAGGCTGCCGACCGCCTGCTGGGCGTGACGATGGAAGAGAGCGGATCGTCCCGACTGGTCTCCGTGCGGCTCACCACCCCATCGGATCGCCGTCCCGGTGGGGACCCCGGGGCGGATGGCGCCCCCGCGGCGAACGCGGTGGAGCGGCGGGAGGCCGGCGTGGCCGCGGGTTAGCCCCATGCCGCAGCGCGGCGGCCGGAAGCGGGAGATGCCGAAAAGCTGAGAGGTTTATCGGGGATGGACGAGTTGCCCTATCAGGCGTTGACGTTGCAGCGGACCGCGGCGCGCATCCGGGCGGGGGAGGACCCCTGGCTCTGCATCCGCGAGTTCGTGGACGACTTTTACGCCGCGGCGGCCGCCGAACGCGAAGGGATGCTCACCGGGTATCCGGAGCCGGTGGGTGAGCGGCGCCTGGACGCTTACCTGGCGGCCCTGGCCGAGCACCTGGCGGTCCGCTACGGCCTGCCGGTCCCTTCTTGGGTGGCCGAGCCCCACCGATTCCTGGACCAGTGGTGGTTTCCGACGAGTTTCAGGAGCCTGCACGCCATGGCCTTGGTCCAAAGCCCGGCCGCGTTCCGGCGGCGCGGCATCTTCGTCGACGAAACCGAGCTTCAGCGGTGCTGAGGGGGCCGGACGCTGGGCATCGTGTTGGCCGTCTATCCCGAGGCGCGCCTGGCACCCCGGACGAGGTTCATGCTGGAAGAGATCTTCGGATAAAGGGAGGCGTTTTTCATGGCCATGGGCAAAGGGCTGCTGTCACGGCTCAGGGAGGGACTGGCCCGGACGCGGCAGGGGCTCGCCGACCGGGTGCGCGGCCTGCTGACCGGCCGTTCCGCCATCGACGACGATCTCTACGAGGAACTGGAGGCGGTCCTCCTGCAGGCCGACGTGGGGGTGGAGACGACCATCAAACTCGTGGAGGGGCTGCGGGAACGCGTCCGCCGGGACCGGGTGCGCGACCCCGAGGCGGTCATGCCGTTATTGAAGGAGGAGATGGCCGCCATCCTCGGCGGCGCGCCGCCCGGCCTGAACCTGGCCGCGGACAAGCCGGCGGTGATCATGGTCGTCGGCGTCAACGGCACCGGCAAGACGACCAGCACCGGCAAATTGGCCCACCGGCTGCGGGCCGAGGGGAAGAAGGTGCTGCTGGGGGCGGCCGACACCTTCCGGGCGGCGGCGGCCGAGCAGTTGGCCGTCTGGGCCGAGCGGACGGGCGCCGAGATCGTCCGCCACGGCGAGGGGGCCGACCCGGCGGCGGTCGCCTTCGACGCCGTGCGGGCCGCCCGGGCCCGGGGCATCGACGTCGTGCTGTTGGATACGGCCGGCCGCCTGCACACCAAGGCCAACCTCATGGAGGAACTGAAGAAGGTCCGCCGCGTCATGGCGCGGGAGATCCCCGGCGCGCCCCACGAGGTGCTGTTGGTGCTCGACGCCACCACCGGCCAGAACGCCCTCCAGCAGGCCCGCCTGTTCACCGAGGCCGTGTCCGTCACCGGCATCGTCCTGACCAAGCTGGACGGAACGGCCAAGGGCGGCATCGTCCTGGCCATCCAGGACGAGCTCGGCATTCCGGTCAAGTTCATCGGGCTGGGCGAGGGGGCCGAGGACCTGCGCCCCTTCGAACCGGCGGACTTCCTGGAAGCGCTGTTCTCCTGACCGCCCGATAACCCTTCCATCGGATTGAAAAAATGAAAGCATACCATCGATAACATAAAATAGAAACGTTTGCCCGCCCGCGGCGTGGAGGAATCGGCGTGGACGCGTTCGGTCCGGCTGTTTCCCGCTATCTGGCGCGGCAGCTGAACCTCTCGCCCGAAGAGGAGGAAGTGGTCCTCTACGGCCTGGAAGTGACGGCCAACGCAGTCGCGGGGATGCTTTTGCTCCTGGCCTTCGGCGCGCTCCTCCACGCCTTCTGGCCCACCGCCGTCGCCGCCCTGGCCGCCCTGTCCCTGCGCACCTGGTCCGGTGGTGCCCACGCCACCACCTCGCGCAATTGCACCCTGATCACCGCCTTCACCTTCGGCGGCCTCGGCTGGCTGGTCTCCCGGACCGCCCCCGTCCTGACCGACGGGGGCGTTTTTGTCCTCGTGGCCGCCGGCCTGGCGGCCGCCCTGGCCGCGATCGTCCGGTGGGCTCCGGCCGGCGTCCCGGAAAAACCCATGACCGACCCTGCCCACCGCCGGGCACTTCGCCGCAATTCCCTGACGACCCTCTCGGTCTGGGCCGCGGCCCTCGGGGCGCTCGCGGTGGGCTTCACGCCGCTCCCGGCCGACACCGCCCGGCCACTGATACTTGCGGGAACCCTGGGACTGGCCTGGCAGTCCCTCAGCATCACACCCGTCGGCTACCGCTTCGTGGCCGCCTGGGACGGATTACTCAACCGGTTTCCGGGAAGGAGGTCAGCCCACCGATGAAGAACATTCTATCCTGTGTCGCCAGGGCCTGTCGCCAGATGGCGCGGGCCAACGCCAGCAGCGCGAGTTGGTTGTTCTATCAGCCGAAATTGCCCAAGTCCTTGAGTCGCTGAGCGGGGTGGGCCAGGCCGGTGTCGCCCGGGGTTCTCGTTTTTCAGTTGTTTATCTTTTTGCTGGATGCCTACCTGATCGGCTATACGGGTTGCCGCCTGCTGGGTATCCGGGCCGCACCGGGCCGAATGGTGGGATATGCTGCGGCGGGCGCCATCCTGAGCGTGCTGGTCCGGATTCTTTACGTCCGGTTCCACATCCCCTTTGGAACCAACCAGCTCATGGAGGCATTGATGCTGACGGCCCTGGCCCGGTTGCTGTTCATCCGGCGGTGGGAAGGCGCCTTGGCCGTCGTCCTGAGCGGGATGATCCTGACCGGCTTCGGGGCCTTTCTGGCCGTGGCCAGCATCGTGACCTTCGGCCTGGACATGGGGAGCATTATGCGTACCCCGGCCGGTATGATGCTGGGTTCTTCCGTAGAGCACCTGCCCATCGTGGCGACCGCCCTCTGGTTGCGCCGGGGCCGGTTCGCCTTGATGGACCTCGGAGAAGGAAGGCCGGCTGAAAACCGCAAGGCCTTCAAATTGTTGTTGGCGGTCCTGCTGCAGACCTTCTTCCTCATGTACATCGGCGTATATCGTTTCACCAGCCAGATGCCGGCCTTTAAGGACGAGTTTCCCTCGGCGGTTGCAGACTTCGTGTACTGGATTGCCGCCGTCGTCCTGCCCGTTGCGATCCTGCTCTTCCTCCGCGAGCTGGACCGGCTGGTCCGACTGGAACGCCGGCTGCGGGAGGTGGAGCGGCAGGCGGCCATAGGCCAGATGGCGGCCGGCGTGGCCCACGAGGTGCGCAACCCGCTCACCGCCATCAGGGGTCACCTGCAATTGCTCAGAGACCTGGCGGCGCAGAACCGGATCGGGACCGAGATGGCCAAGGAGGCGGTGGGCGACGTGCTGCGCCAGGTGGATCACGTCGTCAGCCTCACCAGCGAGTTCCTCCTTCTGGCGCGCCCCCGGGAGGAGCGGCGGGAGCCGGTGGACGTGAACCGGATCGCCGCCGAGGTGGTCCGGTCCGTGGCCCCCATGGCCGACGATGCGGGGGTGATCGTGCGCCTGGAGAAGGACCCGATGCTGCCGGATGTACTGGGCGACGGGCAGCAGCTTCGCCAGGTCCTGCTGAACCTGGTCGTCAACGCCATTCAGAGTCGGCCGCAGGACAGGTTGGTGCGGGTCGAAACATTCAATGAGAATGGGCGGGTGGGGCTGCGGGTGGCCGACAGCGGTGCGGGGATCGCGCCGGAACATCTCGAAAAGATATTCCAGCCGTTCTTTACCACCAAGGAGGCGGGCACCGGGTTGGGCCTGGCCATCGTCGACCGCATCGTCAGAGACCATGGCGGCCACATCGATGTCAGCAGCACGCCGGGCCAGGGAACGGTGGTCACGGTGTATTTGCCCCGCGGATGTTCGGAATCGTTGACACACCCCGATTCGCCCGTTACAATATCCTCCGTCAAGTAAAAAGGCTTAACACTTGGCTGGTGTTGCGCCATGGCCGTCGACAAGGCGGCGCGCATGAACCTGCTTTACGACTTCTACGGCGGGCTGCTCACGGCCAAGCAGCGGCAGGCCATGGAGATGCATTATCAGGAGGACCTCTCGCTGGGCGAGATGGCCACGGCCTTGGGCATCAGCCGGCAGGCGGTCCACGACCTGCTGGCCCGGAGCGAGGCCATCCTCGAGGGTTACGAGTCGGCCCTGGGGTTGGCGCGGAAGCATGCCTGCCAGCGGGCGGCCCTGCTCAGCCTGCGGGGACACCTGTGTGAGCTGGCTGCGCGGGCCGGCGGTGACGCGGCGCAGCTTGAGGCGGCCCTGTCCATCGTCGAGGGACTCCTGAGTGACTAGGTTTCTGTGGGTCCCCAGCGGGTCACGGGACCCGTTGGGGTAGATTTCCGGGTGTCCCCGCCGGACGGCGGCCCGGCGGGGCGGAAAGCGGGCGGTTCCCGTGCTGGAGAATCTCTCCGGACGGTTGCAGGGCGTCATCGCGCGCCTGCGGGGCAAGGGGAAGCTGACCGAGAAGGACGTCGAGGAGGCCCTCCGCGAGGTGCGCCTGGCCCTCCTGGAGGCCGACGTCAACTTCAAGGTGGTCAAGGACTTCGTCGCCAAGGTCAAGGAACGGGCCGTGGGGCAGGAGGTCCTGGCTTCCCTGACCCCGGTGCAGCAGGTGGTCAAGGTCGTCCACGAGGAGCTGACGGCTCTCATGGGCGGCGCCCAGGCCAAGCTGGCCACGGCGCCCAAGCCGCCGACCGTGGTCATGCTGGTCGGGTTGCAGGGTTCCGGCAAGACGACGGCCTGCGCCAAGCTGGCCCTCCACCTGCGCAAGCAGGGACGCCAGCCGCTGCTGGTGGCGGCCGACGTCTACCGGCCGGCGGCCGTCGACCAGCTGCAGGTGCTGGGGCGGCAGATCGACCTGCCGGTCTGGTCGCCCGCCGAGGCGGGGAGCCGCGACCCGGTGGACATCGCCCGCGGCGGTGTGGAGCGGGCCCGCGCCCTGGTGCGGGACACGGTGATCATCGACACCGCCGGCCGCCTCCACATCGACGAGACCATGATGGAGGAACTGGCCGCCATGAAGGCGGCCGTCCACCCCCACGAGGTGCTGCTGGTCGTCGATGCCATGACCGGTCAGGACGCGGTGACGGTGGCCCAGCAGTTCCAGGAGAAGGTCGGCATCGACGGCGTCGTGCTCACCAAGCTGGACGGCGACGCCCGCGGCGGCGCGGCCCTCTCGGTCCGGGCGGTGGCCGGACGGCCGATCAAGTTCGTCGGCGTGGGCGAGAAGACCGACGCCCTCGAACCATTCCACCCCGACCGGATGGCCTCGCGCATCCTGGGCATGGGCGACGTGCTGACCCTGATCGAAAAGGCCCAGGCCCAGTTCGACGCCGAGAAGGCCCGCCAGATGGAGCAGAAGCTAAGGCGGCAGGAGTTCACCCTGGAGGACTTCCTCGACCAGCTGCGCCAAGTGCGCCGGATGGGCCCCGTCGGGGAGATGATGAAGATGATCCCCGGCCTGGGCCGGTTCAAGCACCAGATCAAGGACGGCGAGCAGGCCCAGAAGGAGCTGACGCGCGCCGAGGCGATCATCAACTCGATGACCCCCGAGGAGCGGCGCCGCCCCGTCATCATCGACGGCTCGCGGCGCAGACGCATCGCCCGGGGCAGCGGCACCCAGGTGCAGGATGTGAACAAGCTCCTGCGCGACTTCGAGCAGATGCAGAAGGTGTTCAAGAACCTGGGTGTCCTGGCCAAGCGGGCCCGGAAAGGCTCGCGCGGCTTCGCGCCCGGCGGTTCCGGCCGGTTCCCGTTCTGACGGGCGGTCCGCTGCCGCGGCCGCGGAGACGCGACTCTATCGAGGACAATAAATTCCAGGAGGCGAGAGGAAAGTGGCAGTGAAGATCCGCATGAAGCGCATGGGCGCCAAGAAGGCTCCTTTCTACCGGCTGGTGGTGTCCGATTCCCGCTCCCCCCGGGACGGCCGGTTCATCGAGGAGATCGGTTACTATGACCCGACCACCGAGCCGGCCACCGTCAACGTCAAGGAGGAAAAGGCCGTCGAATGGCTCCGCAAGGGTGCCCAGCCGACGGATACTGTGCGCTCTCTGTTCAACAGGGTGGGGATTTACGACAAGCTGGCCCGGAAGTGAACGCAACGCCTCACGAGGCAGCTGCGCACCGGGTTCGAACATGCGCGTAAGCGTCTCCGATTGGGGGCGATAACAATTGAGGGAACTGGTCGAATTCCTGGCCAGGAGCCTGGTGGACCGGCCGGATCGGGTGGAGGTCCGCGAGGTTCCCGTCGACGGAATCGTGCGGATCGAGATTCGCGTGGCAGAGGAGGACGTGGGCAAGATAATCGGCCGGCAGGGCCGGGTGATCAACGCCATCCGCCTCTTGGCCAAAGCCGGTGCGGCCAGGCGCGAGCAGCGGGTGGCCGTAGAGGTGATGGAGTCCGGCCGGACGTGAAAGAGGCCGGGGCCTCGGGCGCAGGCCTCATCACCGTGGGGCGGGTGACCGCCCCGCAGGGGATCATGGGGGAAGTCCGGGTGTGGCCGGAGACAGACTTCCCGGAACGGTTCCTGGAACGCGGCCGCTTTTACCTGGATGGGCCCGCGCCGCGCTGGCTCCAGGTCGAAGGCGCACGCTTCCACAAGGGGTTCATCCTGGTGAAGTTCGCCGGCTGCGACGACCGCGACGGCGCCGAGGCCCTGCGCGGCTACCGGCTCCAGGTGCCGGTGGAGGAACTGCCGCCGCTCCCGCCCGGCGAATACTACCACCACCAGATCATCGGCCTGGAGGTGGTGACCACCGACGGGCGGGTCCTCGGGCGGGTGGTGGAGATCCTCTCCCCCGGCGCCAACGATGTCTATGTCGTGCGATCCGCGGCCGCCACCGGCCGGGCGCGCGAGTGGTTGATCCCGGCCTCCCGCGAGGCCGTGGCCGAGCTTGACCCGGCGGGGGGGCGGATGGTGGTCGTGCCGCTGTCCGGCCTGCTTGATGAGTGAGGCGGGCAAAGAGTGAGGATCGACGTCCTGACCATTCTCCCCAACATCTTCACCGGTCCCCTGGACGAGGGGATGCTGCGCAAGGCCCGCGAGCGCGGTCTGGCGGAGTTCAACGTGGTCGACATCCGGGATTTCGCCGGCGACAAGCATCGGGTGACCGACGACTACGTCTTCGGCGGCGGCCCGGGCATGGTGATGAAGGCGGAGCCGCTGCTGGCGGCGATCGAACACCTGAAGGCCGGCGCCCCGGGGCGGCCGAGGGTGGTGCTGATGACTCCGGCCGGGCGGGTCTTCGACCAGGCGCTGGCCTGGGAACTCGCCCGGGAGGAGCACCTGATCTTCATCTGCGGACGCTACGAGGGCGTCGACGAGCGGGTGCGCGAGGCGGTGGTGACAGACGAGATCTCCATCGGGGACTACGTCCTGACGGGCGGCGAACTGCCGGCCCTGGTGGTCATCGACGCCGTCGTCCGCCTGATCCCCGGCGTTCTGAACCAGGAGGGCGCGGCCGAGGAGGAGTCCTTTTCCACCGGGCTCCTGGAAGGGCCTCACTACACCCGGCCGCGTGAATTCCGCGGCATGATGGTGCCCGGTGTGCTCATTTCGGGCAACCACGCCGCGATCGCCCGCTGGCGGCGCAAGGAGGCCCTGCGCCGCACGTGGCAGCGCCGGCCGGAACTCCTGCAGTCGGCGGTCCTCAGTCCGGGCGACCGCAAGCTCCTGGAGGAGATCTGGAGCGAGGAGGAGAGCGCCTTGCCCTCCCCCGCACCGGGGATGGAGAGCGGGGGTGGAGAGGAGCGTTGATCCCAAGGCCCGACCGGTGGTGCCAGGCCCCTGCCGGGGTAGGATGAAAACCGTCTCGCAGCGCGTGGAAAGTGGTATAATCAAAACTGTTTGCCCCCATCGGGGCCGGCTTTTGATGCCAGGAGGGAAGAAGGACGATGGATCTTATCAAAGCGATTGAGGCGGAACAACTGCGCCAGGATGTGCCCGACTTCCGGCCCGGTGACACCGTGCGGGTGCACGTCAAGGTGAGGGAGGGGAACCGGGAACGGCTGCAGGCCTTCGAGGGCGTGGTCATCGCCCGGGACGGCGGCGGGTTGACCGAGACCTTCACCGTGCGGCGCCTGGCCTCCGGGGTCGGTGTGGAGCGCATCTTCCCCGTCCATTCGCCGCGCCTGGAGAGGATCGAGGTGGTGCGCCGCGGCGCCGTGCGGCGGGCCAAGCTCTACTACCTGCGCGGCCTGCGCGGCAAGGCGGCGCGCATCAAAGAAAAGCGCCAGGACGTCCGGGGTTAGATCGACCGCATGTCCGGGTCGCGCACGTCCATCCTGTGGGAAACCGTGGAAACCATCGCGGTGGCGTTGATCCTCACGCTGATCATCCGCCACTTCGTGGTAGAGTCTTTCGTCGTACGCGGCAGCTCCATGGAACCGACGCTTCACGACGGCGAGCGGCTGCTGATCAGCAAGTTCACTTATCGGTTCAACCCGCCGCGGCCGGGTGACATCATCGTTTTCCGTTCGCCCATCAACCCGCGGGAGGACCTGATCAAGCGCGTCATCGCCGTCGAAGGCCAGCGGGTGGAGATCAAGAACGGCCGGGCCATCGTCGACGGCCGACCAAAGGACGAGCCCTACATTGCCGGGCCCGATAACACCTACCGGCCGCCCCAGGAGATTCCCGCGGGGATGGTCTTCCCCCTTGGCGACAACCGGCCCAACAGCGCCGACGGGCGCGAGTTCGGTCCGGTGCGACGGTCGGACGTTAAGGGCAAGGCCATCCTCATCTGGTGGCCTTTTTCGAGGTTGGCCGTTATTCGGTAAGCCTTACAGGAGGGTCCGGTCCCGTGTTCCGGGCTGACCGAGAAAAGGCCGCCGCAAGCCCCTGGCTTCAGCCACGGGGATAAGGCGGCCGGTTTGTACCTCTGATTATGCTGGTTGGGTATGGTATAATGTTTCCATACCACGGTACATGGTGGAGTACAAATCGAACAACAACGTGGTCTATTCCTGCAAGTATCACGTCATATGGTGTCCCAAGTACCGCCGCCCGGTCCTGGTTCCCGAGGTCGCGGAGCGGCTGAAGCAGATTATACGTACCGTAGCTGAAGAATGCGGCGCTGAGGTCATCGAGCTTGAGGTCATGCCCGACCACGTGCATCTTCTGGTGGAAATCGATCCGCAGTTCGGCGTCCACAGGCTGGTTCGGAAGATCAAGGGCCGGTCGTCCCGGCTCTTGCGGGACGAGTTCCGGTGGCTGCGCAGCCGTCTGCCGACCCTTTGGACCAACAGCTACTTTGTCACCACCGTGGGAGGTGCGCCGCTTGCCGTCATCAAGCAATACATCGAGCAACAGAAGCGGGTCTGAGCGCACCCCGTCGTTTGTCTGCGAGATCCCGCTGCGGGTCGCCCCGGCCCAAGCCCGCTGCCTTGCCGCCCGCTTGGAGGCGGCGCGGCAGGTGTACAACGCCTGTCTTGGGGAAGCGCTGCGGCGGGCGCGCCTGCTGCGGGAACGGCGGGCGCACCGGTCCGCCCGGCGGCTGCCCAAGGGCGCGGAACGCTCGGCGGCCTTCCGCGCCGCGCGCCGGTCGGTGGAGTTCACCGACGCGGCGTTGCAGCGATACGCTGTACGGCTGCGGCAGCGGGCATTCCGCGATCGCCTGGACGTTCACGTGGCGCAGAAGCTGGCCTCCCGCGCCTTTGCGGCCGCGAACGAATGGCTCCTGGGAAAACGGGGCCGGCCCCGGTTCAAGGGATACCGGCAAATGGACACGGTGGAGGGCAAGTCCAACCAAGCGGGCATCCGCTGGCGCAGGGATCACATCGAATGGTTCGGGATCAACCTGCCGGCCGTCATCGACCCCCGCGATCCGGTGATCGGCCATGCGCTCGGTTGCCGGGTGAAATACGTGCGGCTGGTGCGCCGCAAACTGGGTGGCCGGGACCGGTTCTACGCGCAGCTCGTCTGCGAGGGCGTCCCGTACCGAAAGCCGCGCCATCGGATCGGCGAAGGCGAGGTGGGCCTGGACATCGGCCCGTCCACCATCGCGGTGGTCGGAGAAGACGCCGCCTTCCTTCAGATGTTCTGCGAGGAGGTCGTGCGCGGGCACCGGCCGATCCGCGTGCTCCAGCGCAAGCTGGACCGCCAGCGCCGGGCGGCGAACCCCGGCAACTACCTGCCCGACGGGCGGGTGAAGCCCGGCCCGAAGCGGTGGGTGAAGTCCAACCGCCAGCGCCACACGGAATCCAGACTTGCGAACCTTCTCCGCCGCGAGGCGGCCCACCGCAGCACGCTGCACGGCCGGGTGGCCAACCGCATCCTGGCCATGGGCCGGGTCGTCAAGACGGAAAAGCTCTCATACCGTGCGTTCCAGCGGCAATATGGCAGGTCTGTGAGCGTGCGCGCGCCGGGGATGTTCATATCGATCCTCCGCCGCAAGGCTGAGAGCGCCGGCGGCAGGGTGATCGAGTTCCCGACGCGCCAAACGAAGCTCTCCCAGGTCTGCCACGGCTGCGGCATGGTTCAGAAGAAACCGCTCTCTCAGCGCATCCACCGGTGCGCCTGCGGGGTCGAGATGCAGCGCGACCTCTACAGTGCGTTTCTGGCGCGGTGCGTTGGGGAGGCCGGTTTGCTCCACGCGGATCAGGCGCGTGCCGCCTGGTCGGGTGCGGAACCGCTCCTGCGGGCGGCGTGGAGCGAAGCCACCCAACCTGCGAGTGGGAGGACGTGGCGTCCTTCCTCCTTCGGGGTGTTTCCCCGGAGTCGGAGCGGGTCGCCCGCGGAAGAGGGGACAGCCGTCGGGGTCCCCAGCGGATCGATGATCCGCTGGGGTGGAAACGCCGAGGCCCCGGATGCTGTAGCGCATGCGCGAGCGTGTGGCGAGAGCCGGGGAGAGGCTGCGGTGGTTCCCCTTAGAACCCCCCGGCTTTAG
>DYIH01000033.1 GCA_020723785.1 Thermaerobacter marianensis | reverse complement strand
CGGCATCGATATCGAAGGGGAACAGGTGCGCGTCCGTATGACCCTCACCACCCAGGGATGCCCCATGCACCAGGCCATGGTTTCCTGGGTGCACGAGGCGGTCAGCGCCCTGGAAGGCGTCAAGGAAGTGGCGGTGGACCTGGTCTGGTCCCCGCCGTGGACCCCCGACCGCCTGAGCCCGGAGGCCCGCGACCAGCTCGGACTGTAACGGCGGTCGCCCCTGCCGGCCGGCCCAGCCCTACCGGAGGGCCGCTCTTCGCGCGGGAAGCGGTGCTGAACGCGCGGGAAGCGCTTGCTGAAAAGGGGGAGCCACAACGGCCCCCCTCGATCCATCACAGCTTGAACCACCCTTAACGCTTGGAGAACTGCGGCGCCTTGCGGGCCTTCTTGAGGCCGTACTTGCGGCGCTCCTTGACGCGGGGGTCGCGTGTCAGCAGGCCGGCTTTCTTGAGGGAACGCCGCAGGGATCCGTCAACCCGGAGGAGAGCCCGGGCGATACCGTGGCGAACGGCGCCCGCCTGCCCGGACACGCCGCCGCCCCGCACGTTGGCCACCACGTCGTACTTGTCGATGGTGGCGGTCAGACGGAGCGGGTGCAGCACCAAACCCTGCAGGGTCTTCAGCGGGAAGTAGTCCTCAATGGGGCGTCGGTTGACAAGGACCCGCCCGCTGCCGGGGATAAGTCGCACCCGGGCGACGGCCTCCTTGCGCCGGCCGGTGCCCCAGTAATCAACCCTCATCGCCATGCTCAAACCCCTTTCCACCTGCGGGACAGGCGCGTAACCAGCCGTGTCCTCGTGAACAAACCAAGGTCAAATCTCAAGCGTCTCGGGCCGCTGGGCCGCATGCGGATGCCGGGATCCGGCGTAGACGTTCAGCTTCCGGTACATGGCCCGCCCCAGGGTTGTCTTGGGCAACATGCCCTTGATGGCCTTCTCGACGACCTTTTCCGGCTGGGTTGCCAGAAACTTTCGGTAGGTCATGGCCTTGAGTCCGTGCGGCCAGCCCGAATGGCGGTAGTAGACCTTGTTGTCCAGCTTCCGACCGGTGAGGAGCACCCGATCGGCGTTGATGATGATGACGTGATCCCCCGTATCGATGTGGGGGGTGTAGGTGGGCTTGTGCTTGCCCTGGAGGATGAGAGATACCCGGGCGGCCAGGCGCCCGAGGGGCTTGCCGGCCGCGTCGATCACATACCACTTGCGCTGCAGGTCCTGCGGCTTTGCCATGTAGGTCGTCCGCACTTCCAAGTCCTCCGTTTCTCAACAGGCCCAAAACACACGCGAATTCTACTACAACCGCTGGGGGCTGTCAAGGTTGCTGGCTCGGCGCTTGCTGCTCGGCGCTCTCGCTCAGGGCTTCCTCCGGATAGCGGACAGCCTCCAGGCACAACCCGTGAGGCGGGGCCGAGGGGCCGGCCTTACGGCGGTCCCGCGAGGCCAGGATCCCGGCCACCATCTGCGGAGGCCAGCGGCCGCGGCCGACCTCCACCAGGGTGCCGACTATGCCGCGCACCATCTTGTATAGGAATCCGTCGCCCTCGAGCCGGAAGATCAGCCTTGGCCCGGCTTCTTCGATGTCGCAGCGCCAGAGCGTGCGCACCGTATCGCTATCGCCGACCGACCGCCCGGAGGCCGCAAAGGCGGCGAAGTCGTGGCGCCCGACCAGGCAGTCGGCGGCGGCCGCCATGTCCACCGTATTCAGGGGCTCCGGACGGTGCCAGGTATAACGGCGGTGGAACGGCGACGGGAAGGGCTCCCGCCATAACGTGTAGCGGTACACCTTGCTCCGGGCGGAAAAGCGCGGATGGAACCCGTCGGGGACAAGCCGGGCGCCGGTTATGACGATATCCGCGGGCAGGTGCTGGTTGATGGCATACGGCAACCGGTCGACTGGTATCACCAGGCCGGCCCGGAACCCGACCGCCTGCCCCTCGGCGTGAACACCGGCGTCGGTCCGCCCCGCGCCGGTCACCCGCACCGGCTTGCCCAACAGGTGCTCCAGGGCCTCCTCCAGCCGCTGCTGGATGGAAACCTGCCCGGGCCGCTGCCGTTGGAAACCGCAGTAGTCGGTTCCGTCATAGGCCACGGTGAGCAGCACGTTGGGCACAGTCCATCACCACCGCCGCGCTCCACGGCGCGCGCCAACCGCTCCACCGGATCTTCGGTTTCCGGCGGTGGGCCGGATCCGGACCTCGACACGCGCCTCCCAACACGCTTCGGCGCGCTCAGACCAGCTCCAGCACGGCCATGGGTGCGGCGTCGCCCCGCCGGGTGTCCAACTTGATCACGCGGGTATACCCGCCCGCCCGTTCCGCGTAACGAGGCGCGATGGTTTCGAAGAGCTTCTTCACGACGCTCTCGTCCATCACATAGGCCAGCACCTGACGGCGCGCGTGCAGGTCGCCCCGCTTGGCCAGGGTGATCATCTGATCGGCGATGGCCTTGACCTCACGGGCCTTCGCTTCCGTGGTCTCGATACGCTCCGCCGCGAATAGCGAAGTGACCATGTTACGGAACAGGGCCCTGCGGTGGGCACTGCTCCTTCCAAGTTTGGCCTGAGTCATTTCCGTTTCCTCCCGATTCCCGCGGCGCGGTTGCCTTTCGGAGCGATCCGTTCAGCGTGGACCGTTACACTCGAGAGTGTGGCAGTCCACGCGACAGGAGCTCGATGGAGAGCAACCGTGCCTATTCCTCCGGTTGCCGCAGGGACAAGCCGAGGCGGATCAGCTTTTCCTCGACCTCGTCCAGGGACTTGCGGCCGAGGTTGCGAACCTTCATCATTTCCTCCGGCGTCTTGGACGTCAGGTCTCCGATCGTGTTGATGCCGGCCCGTTTGAGACAGTTGTAGGACCGCACCGAGAGGTCCAGTTCGTCGATGCTCATCTCCAGGAGGTTGTCCCGGTCGCCGGCGTCCTTCTGGGTCATGGCCACGTCCGGCACCCCGTCGGTCAGGTTGATGAACAGGTCCAGGTGCTGGGCGAGGATCTTCGCCGCCAGGCTGGCCGCCTCATCGGGGCGCACCGTACCGTTGGTCCAGATGTCGAGGCTCAGCTTGTCGTAGTTGGTCACCTGGCCGACCCGGGTATCCTGCACGGCGAAGTTCACCCGCCGGATCGGCGTGAAGATCGAGTCGACGGGGATGACCCCGATAGCCTGGTTCGGTTTCTTGTTGCGGTCCGCCGGCACATAACCCCGGCCGCGTTCCACCGTCATTTCCATGCTCAGGCGGCCACCCCGGTCGAGGGTGGCAATCGGGCGGTTCGGATCGACCACCTCGATGTCCTGGCCGGCAATGATATCGCCGGCCGTCACCACCCCTTCCCCTTCGGCCTCGATGCGGACGATCTGAGGCTCCGAGCTGTGGAGCCGGAACGCCAATTCCTTGACGTTGAGGACGATCTCGGTCACGTCCTCGACCACGCCCGGGATGGTGGAATACTCGTGCTGGACGCCGTCGATCTTGACCGAGGTTACCGCCGCGCCCGGCAGCGAAGAAAGGAGAATCCGGCGCAGAGAGTTTCCCAGGGTGATTCCGTATCCCCGTTCGAGGGGCTCGATGATGAAACGGCCGAATCTGCCGTCCGGGGACAACTCCGCGCATTCGATGGTCGGTTTCTCCATCTCAAACACCAGCCAAACCCTCCCTCTTTGTCGGGATCACGGCGCCCGGGATCCCCGGTGCCGTGACCGCGCCCCTCTACCGTAGACACAACCGGCTGCCTTGTCCCCTCAAACAAGTTTTCGGGGCTTAACGAGAGTAATGCTCGACGATCAGGTGCTCCTTGATGGGAACGTCGATCTCGTCGCGGGTCGGCAGGCGGAGCATGGTTCCCCGCATGGCCTCGCGGTCGGTGGACAGCCACTCTGGCAAGACACGGCCGGCCGACTGGGCCACATTCTCCTGAAACCGGGGGAGGCTGCGGGACTTCTCCCGCACCGCCACCTCGTCGCCGGGGCGCACCAGGTAGGACGGGATGTTGACCTTGCGCCCGTTGACGGTGAAGTGCCCGTGGGTCACCATCATGCGCGCCTCCGCCCGCGACGCGGCGAAACCGAGCCGGTAAACGATGTTGTCCAGGCGGCGCTCCAGGGTCTGGAGCAGCGCCTCGCCGGTGACGCCGTGGGCGCGCTCAGCCATGCCGACGTAGCGGCGGAACTGGCGTTCCAGGACACCGTAGATGCGGCGCGCCTTTTGCTTTTCGCGCAGGTGCAGGGCGTATTCGGACATCTTCCGCCGCGCCGCTCCGTGCTGGCCCGGCGCATAGGCGCGACGGTCGATGGCACACTTGCCCGTGTAACAACGCTCGCCCTTCAGGTAGAGCTTGACCCCTTCACGCCGGCATAGCCGGCAGACCGGTCCCGCATATCTCGCCATGCCCGGTCACCTCCCGTTAGACGCGCCGCCGCTTGGGCGGGCGGCAACCATTGTGGGGAATGGGCGTACAATCCTTGATCAGCTTGACTTCAATGCCCGCCGCCTGGATGGCGCGGATGGCCGCCTCCCGGCCCGCGCCCGGGCCCTTGACGTAGACCTCCAGCTCGCGCATCCCGTGCTCCATGGCGGTCCGGGCCGCCTGTTCGGCCGCCATCTGAGCGGCGTAGGGCGTCCCCTTCTTGGAACCTTTGAAACCGATAACCCCTGCGCTCCCCCACGAGATGGTGTTGCCCTGGTTATCGGTGATCGTCACCACGGTGTTGTTGAACGTCGACTTGATGTGGGCCACGCCGGATTCGACGTTCTTACGCTCCTTCCGGCGCGCCCGCGGAGCCCTGCCACGGTTCTTCGACATCATCCCAACCTCCTTGTTGAAGACCCCGGGCGTCGGCGACTTATGCAGCACGGCATTCCAAAGCGGATTATTTCACCCGAAGGGTGAAGCAGTCCACGCGGCAGCCGCGCGGAATAAGGGACGACGCCTATTTCTTACGCTTCACGCCGACCGTGCGACGGGGCCCCTTGCGGGTGCGGGCGTTGGTCTTCGTCCGCTGTCCGCGCACCGGCAGACCGCGGCGGTGCCGCAGGCCCCGGTAGCTCCCGATGTCGATCAGCCGCTTGATGTTCATCTGGACCTCGCTCCGCAACTCACCCTCGACCTTGTAATCGCGGTCGATGATTTCGCGGAGCCGGGCGATCTCGTCCTCGGTGAGATCCCTTACCCGTGTATCGGGGTTGATCCCCGTCTTTTGCAGGATCTCCCGGGCACGGGACGGGCCGATGCCGTAAATGACCGGCAGGGCCGCCTCGATGCGCCTCTCACGCGGCAGGTCGATGCCGACGATACGTGCCATGTTCCCTTCACCTCCGCAAATCGTTGGCGTCCCCGTCGGGCCACAAGGCCTGACGGAGCTTGATCATCCTTGTTTCTGCTTGTGCTTCGGGTTCTCGCAGATAACCATGACCCGGCCATGCCGGCGAATGATCTTGCATTTTTCGCAAATCTTTTTCACCGAAGGGCGCACCTTCACGGCCACAACCTCCTTTTCGCACCCCAACGAACCTGCCGGCCGGCGGGGCCCCGCGTTTCAGCCGGTTGTTCACCCCACCAGGTCCTTGAGCCCGGCGGGAACCCCGCTGCGCCTGCGGTGCCCGGCTAAGCCTTGTGCCGATAGGTGATCCGGCCCCGCGTCAGGTCGTAGGGGGAGAGTTCGACGGTAACCTTGTCGCCCGGCAAGATGCGGATGAAGTGCATGCGGATCTTGCCCGAAACATGGGCGAGCACCCGGTGCCCGTTGTCCAATTCCACCCGGAACATGCCGTTGGGCAGGGGCTCAACGACGGTGCCCTGAACTTCAATGACATCCTTTTCTTTGGTCATCCGTCGGCGATCCCTCCCGTACTGCATCCCGTCAGGCCTTCCGGCCTGTCGGGGCCTCCGATGCAACCCCGCAAAGCTTCCCGCAAATCCTGATCGGTTACCGTCATGGCTGCCACAACCTTTTTGGCCACTTTTTCTGACACGTCCCCGGCCTGCAGGTGGCGGACGTTCTTCTTTTTCGGTTTATTCACCTTGCGGAGGTCGCCGTCCGCCACCAGAACCAAGCGCTCGTTCAGCACCTTCAGGACGATGAACGGTCTGCCCCGATCGCGCCCGGCCAGGGACACAACCACCTGTCCGGGCCGAACTTCATCGGCCTTCAACGAGCAACGCCTCCTCCGTCTCGCGGCAACCCCTTGATGAAAACCGTGCCATACCATGCATATAAAGGTTAATTTGTCCTCAAGTAACACCGAACTATTCTACACAATCAATCAAGGTATCGTCAGTATCACGGGCCCGTCCCGGCCGATCGCCACCGTGTGCTCGCAGTGGGCCGACAGGCTGCCGTCCTTGGTCCGCACCGTCCAGCCGTCCTCGGCGGTATAAACCTCGCAGCCGCCGGCGTTGACCATCGGCTCGATGGCCAGAACCATCCCCACACCGAGGATCGGCCCCCGCCCGGGCGGCCCGAAGTTGGGGATCTGCGGTTCCTCGTGCATCTGGCGCCCGATCCCGTGGCCCACGTAGTCGCGCACCACGGAAAACCCCCGGCTTTCGACGTGACGCTGCACCGCGTGCCCGATGTCGGAGAGGCGCATCCCGGGCCGGGCACGCTCAATGCCGGCCATCAGGGCCCTTTCGGTCACCCCGATCAACCGCCGGGCCAACCGTGTCACGCGTCCCACCGCATACGTCCGCGCCGCGTCGCCGACAAACCCCTCATACGTGGCCCCGATGTCGATACTGACGATGTCCCCCTCAACCAGGGCCCGATCGCCCGGGATCCCGTGGACCACCTCGTCGTTCACCGAGGTGCAGATGGCGGCCGGGTAACCGTGATAACCCTTGAACGTCGGGATGGCCCCGGCCTTGCGGATGAACGCCTCCGCCATTTGGTCCAGCTCCCGCGTCGTGATCCCGGGCCGGATCTCCCGGGCCAGGAGTTCGTGGCACCGGGCGACGATGCGGCCCGCCTCGCGGAGGATGGCGATTTCCTCGTCTGTCTTGAGAAGGATCATTGCCGGCTTTCTATCCCACCGGAACCTGACCCGGCGGGGAACCCGTTGCCGACCGCCTGCCGGATGGCCCGGGTCACCGCATCCGGGGGCTGCTCTCCATCCACCTCGACCAGCAAGCCGTGCCTGCGGTAGTAATCCACCAGCGGCGCCGTCTGCCGCTCGTAAACCGCCAGGCGCTCCCGGACCGTCTCCTCGCGGTCGTCGTCGCGCTGGACGAGGACCCCCCCGCAGCGGTCACAGCGGCCCTCCTCCTGGGGCGGGTTGAGTTCCACATGGAAGCTGGTCCCGCACCCGCCGCAGACCCGCCGCCCCGCCAGACGGCGTACCAGCGCCTCGGTCCCCACCACCAGGCTGACCACCCGGTCCAGCTTCATTCCCAACCCGGCCAGGACCCCGTCCAGGGCCTCGGCCTGGGGAACGGTGCGGGGGAACCCGTCTAGGATGAACCCCTCCCGGCAGTCGGGTCGTGCCAGCCGCTCCCGGACGATGCCCACAGTCACCTCGTCCGGAACGAGCCGGCCTGCATCCAGGTATCGCTTGACCTCCAGGCCCAGGGATGTTTCCTCCCGCACGGCCTGGCGGAACATATCCCCCGTGGCGATATGCGGGATATCCGCCTCCTGAGCGATCCTGACCGCCTGCGTCCCCTTGCCGGCCCCGGGCGGGCCGAGAAGCACCACGCGCATGCGCACACCCCGCTTACTTGATGAAGCCTTGGTAGTGACGCATGAGCATGTGCGCCTCGATCTGCTTCATTGTTTCCAGGGAGACGCCAACAACGATCAACAGGGCGGTCCCTCCGAACGAGATGTTCTGTCCCATGCCGGTCAACGGGCTGAAGAAGACCGGCAGGATGGCGATAAACGCCAGGAACAGCGCTCCCGGCAGCGTGATCCTTTCCAGCACCTTGGCCAGGTACTGGGCCGTCGGCTTGCCCGGCCGCAGGCCGGGGATGAAGCCGCCGTATTTTTTGATGTTATCGGCCACGTCGTTGGGGTTGAACGTGACCGCCGTGTAGAAATAGGTAAAGATGACGATCAGCAACGCGTAGATCAACGTATACCAGAAGGAGCCGAACGTCAGGGCATTGGACACCGCCCTGGCCCACGGAGCGTTGATGAACTGGGCGATGGTCGACGGAAAGGCCAGCAACGACGCGGCGAAGATGATGGGGATCACCCCGGCCTGGTTCACGCGCATCGGGATATGGGTCGACTGCCCCCCGTAAATCTTGCGGCCCACCACCCGCTTTGCGTACTGGACCGGGATACGTCGTTGCCCCTCCTGTACCCAGACGACACCGGCGATCACCGCCAGACCCAGAATGAGCATCACCGCAACGTTGAAGGCCGAAACCGCCCCCCCCTGGAACAGCTTGATCAGGTTCCCCAGGCCGCCGGGAAGCCGTGAGACGATCCCGGCGAAGACCAGCAACGAAATCCCGTTCCCGATCCCCTTCTCCGTGATCTGCTCGCCCAGCCACATGAGAAAGGTCGTTCCGGCCGTAAGGGTGATGACCACGATGAACATGGATCCGAACCCGGGGTGAAGCAGGACACCTTGCTGGTTCTTCAGATAGAAGGCCACACCCACCGCCTGGATCAGGCCGAGCACCACGGTGCCGTAGCGGGTCCACTGTGTCAGCCGCTTGCGGCCCTCCTCCCCCTCCTTGGCCCACCGCTCGAAAGTGGGGACGACGATGGTCAGGAGTTGCATGATGATCGACGCGTTGATGTACGGGATGATGCTCATGGCGAATACCGAGAAAGACCGCAGGGCGCCGCCGGCGAAGACGTCCAAAAACGCAAAGAGGGTCCCCTCCGCAAAGAGCGCCTCGATCTTTTTGGGGTCGATCCCAGGCACCGGGACATGAGCGCCCAGCCGGAAGATGACGAACATCCAAAAGGTAAAGATGATCCGCTTCCGGAGATCGGGAATCTTGAATGCCCTGGTCACAGACTCCACCAGAACCGGCACCCGTTTCACCTCCTACGGCGCGGTGCCCTCGTCAAATCGTGACGGCTTGGCCTCCGGCGGCCTCGATCTTTGCGGCCGCCTCCTTGCTGAAGGCATGGGCTTTGACCGTCAAACGCTTCTGCAACTGCCCCTGACCCAGGATCTTGACGCCGTCCCTGAGGTTGCTGATCACCCGGTGGGCCAGAAGAAGTTCCGGCGTGACCTCCGCCCCATCCTCGAAACCGTTCAACGTCTGAACGTTGACGATGGCCATCTCGCGTCCGAACCGCTTGTTATTGAAACCCCGGATGGGGAGGCGCCGCTGCAACGGCATCTGCCCGCCTTCGAAGGCGGGACCCTTGCCGCCGCCGCTGCGGGCCTTCTGCCCTTTGTGCCCCCGCGTCGAGGTCTTGCCGTGCCCCGAACCCGGGCCGCGCCCCACCCGCTTGCACCGCTTCCGGGGTACGCTGGGCCGCAGATCATGTAGACTCGCCATTGTCACTCATCCCCCGTCATCGCCGTCAGGACCCTGTGCGCAGTTCCTCTACCGTCTTTCCCCGCAGGCGGGCCACCTCTTCGGCGGGCCGCAGGCTCTTGAGCGCCTCGACGGTAGCGTAGACCACATTGATAGCGTTGGACGTCCCCAGGGACTTCCCCAGGACATCGTGAATCCCGGCCAGCTCCACCACGGCCCGCATGGCACCCCCGGTGATGATGCCCGTCCCTTCCGAGGCCGGCTTCAGGAGAACCTTTGCCGGCCCGAAGTGGCCGATCACCTCGTGGGGAATCGTGGTCTTCACAATGGGCACTTCGAAAAGGTTTTTCTTGGCCGCCTGAATTCCCTTGCGAATCGCGTCGGGAATCTCCGCGGCCTTGCCCATCCCGGCGCCGACGCGGCCCTTGCCGTCCCCGACGACCACCAGGGCGCTGAAGTTGAAACGGCGTCCGCCCTTGACCGTCTTGGCCACCCGGTTGATGACGACGACCTTTTCTTCGAACTCCTTTTCCTTCTCCTCGACTGCTGCGCGGTTCCTTGCCACCCGTTCCCCTCCTTTCGGACCGGCTCCTCAGAACTCGAGGCCGGCGGCACGGGCCGCTTCCGCCACGGCAGCCACCCGTCCATGATAAATATAACCACCACGGTCGAAAACGACCTTGTCGATGCCCCGCTCCAGGGCCCGCCGGGCCACCAACTCCCCAACCTTGCGCGCCGCCTCCACGTTGCCTCCGAAGGCAACGCTCCGGCGGATTTCCGGATCGAGGGTGGAAGCCGCCACGAGGGTCCGCCCTTCGCTATCCAGGATCACCTGGGCATAGATGTGGCGGTTGCTCCGAAAAACATTGAGCCGGGGCCGTTCAGGACCACCAAAAACCTTCTTGCGCACCCTCGCGTGGCGAATCTCTCTGGTGTTCGTGCCTGCCCGCGTCATTTCTTTTTGACCCCCATCTGTGAAACCACTGGCCGCCGCTGCCTGCCCTGCGGCGGTTTCCCCTGGTCCCTCGCGCCCGCGCCTACCGAAGCGGCACATCAAGCGCCTACTTCTTGCCGGCCTTGCCGACCTTGCGGCGTACCCTTTCGCCGGCGTACCGGATACCTTTGCCCAGATACGGCTCGGGTTTGCGCACCGCCCGGATGTTCGCCGCCACCTGCCCGACAAGCTGCTTGTCAGCTCCCCTGACGATGACGGTGTTCGGGCTGGGAACCTCGATCTCGATCCCGGCTGGCGGCTCCATCTCGACGGGATGGGAAAACCCGACGTTGAGCACCAGGTTCCTGCCCGACTTGGATGCCCGGTAACCGGTGCCGACCAGTTCCAAGCTCTTCTCGAAACCGTTCGCCACCCCGTGAACCATATTGGCCAGCATGGATCGGGTCAACCCATGCAGGGCACGCGTCCGTGGCTCCTCGTCCCGGCGGGTGACCAGCAGCTTACCGCCGTCCGCGGCCACGGCCAGCGACCCGGGCACCTGGTGGGACAACTCGGCCTTGGGCCCTCTGACCTTGACGGTCTGCCCGTCGATGGCCACCTGAACCCCGGATGGGATGGCGATCGGTTGTTTGCCTACACGCGACATCCTTCCTCACTCCTTCAGGCGCGTGAAAACGGCCCGCCTGCCACGTTGCCTTCGTCGCTCGTCACTGCGGCGCACGGGGAGTGCGCCTCATTCCTCGCTCCTCGGCACCTCGCATTCGGGCCGTTTTGACGCGTTTTCTTGAGTGAAAACGGCCCGCCTGCCACGTTGCCTTCGTCGCTCGTCACTGCGGCGTACGGGGAGCACGCCTTTCATCGTCAGTGCGGTGCGCCCGTTTGGTGGGCGAAACAGGGCTCGAACCTGTGACCCCTTGCTTGTAAGGCAAGTGCTCTCCCGCTGAGCTATTCGCCCGCGCGAATGATAGTATACAAAATCGCCTTGAGCAAGTCAAAACGTTTCTGCATGAGGATTTTTCAAAAAATGACCTGTAAACGGCGACTATCGGCCCCACCGCCCTGCGAGCAGCGCGGGCGCCCGTCGGCGCGGCATTGCCGCGATAGCCGCGCGGAACGAGCCAGCGCGCAGACCTCGCCGCCGTTCACAGGTGGCCTTATTATTAGCTGCCGCACGATCGCTATACAGCCGGAAAACGGCGCCCGATGGCACATTTTCCTGCAGGTCCGTGTTCTACAAGGCAATGGCCAGGTAAATTGCGTAAATAACGCCGCCCAAGAGGAGAGCGGGCGGGCGGATGCGGCCGTGGCGCCGCACCATGGCGTAGACGATCAGCGCCGACAGGAGGGCCAGCAAGGCGGGGAGGGCTTGTACAACATCGAGGGACCAGGGGGTGAGGAAGATCCCCAGGGCGGGGATGATCGAACTCTGGAACACCATGGCCCCGGTGATGTTGCCCAGGGCGAGGGTATCCTTCTGCCGCCCCAGCCACAAAATGCTGTTGAATTTCTCGGGCAGTTCCGTGGCGATGGGGGCGACGATGAGGGACATCAGGAAGGGCGGGAACCCGACCCGGCCGGCCAGGGCTTCCAGCCCACCCACGAAGAAGTGGGCGCCGGCGACGATGATGGACGCGCCCCCCAGGACCTGGACGAGGATCGGGACCATGCCGGGCCGGTGATGGCGGGGCGCCA
>DYIH01000341.1 GCA_020723785.1 Thermaerobacter marianensis | reverse complement strand
CCGGTGGTGAGCGCCGATACCTCCGCTATCCCCGAGGTGGCCGGGGATGCCGCCCTGCTCGTCGATCCCGGCGACCCAGAAGCCCTCGCCGGCGCTCTGGAGCGCGTCCTCGGCGACGGCCGGCTGCGGCGGAACCTCGTCGAAAAGGGCCTGCGGCGGGCGCGCGCTTTCACCTGGGAACGCACGGCCCGGGAGACGCTGGCGGCCTACCGGCGGGCCAGGCCGCCCGGTGTTTGATCCGGCGCCTGCCGCCGTCTCCTTCGCCAGCCACCATTGACCGATGGATGTGTCGCCCTTTGCGCCCCACTCGAATACCATGACTCTGGTGGAGACAGGCTTTCGCGGCAGGTGAGCGCCATTGATCCCCATGGCCCGACCGTGGCTGGATGACGATGAGCGTGAGTCGGTGTTGGCGGTGCTGTCGTCCGGCCAGCTGGCGGCCGGACCCCGCGTCCACGCCTTCGAAGAGGCCCTGGCTGGTTACCTGGGCCGGGAGCATGTCGTGGCGACCTCCTCGGGCACGGCGGCCCTGCACGCGGCCCTGCTGGCCCTGGGGCTGGGTCCCGGGGACAAGGTGCTGACCACGCCCTTCACCTTCGTCGCCACGGCCAACGCCATCCTGTACGCCGGGGCCACCCCCGTGTTCGTGGACATCGACCCGCTTACCTACAACCTGGACCCGGCCGCCCTGGCCGGAGCCCTGGACCGGCACCCCGACGCCCGGGCCGTGCTGGTTGTTCATCTCTACGGCCTGGCCGCCGCCATGCCAATGATCGCCGCGTTGGCCGGCGACAGGAACCTCTGGTTGATCGAGGACTGCGCTCAGGCCGTCGGGGCCGCGGTCGGCGGCCAAAAGGTGGGCACCTTCGGCCAGGTGAGCGCCTTCAGCTTTTACGCGACCAAGAACATGACCACCGGCGAGGGGGGCGCCGTCGCCTGTGACGATCCGGCGCTGGCCGAACGGGTGCGCGCCCTGATCAACCACGGCCAGCGGGACCGCTACCGCCACGAGACGCTGGGGTACAACTTGCGCATGGCCGAACTCCCGGCGGCCCTGGGGTTGGCGCAGTTGGCGCGCCTCCCGGAGATGAACCGCC
>DYIH01000340.1 GCA_020723785.1 Thermaerobacter marianensis | reverse complement strand
CGCCCTGCGGCAGGTCTACGCGGAACGCGGGATCACCCCGGAGACCGTCCCGGCGGCGCGGGGAGCCTGAACCATACGGTCCGGGGCGGGGGCGTGTCTCTCGCCCCATTTCCGCCTCATCCAGTCGCGGCAGCCTCCTCCCGCCGACCGGCCGTGGCCTGCGCCAGGCGGTACAGGATGAACTGGTTCAGGCTGACCCCCTCCTGCGCAGCCTGGACCGCCAGTGAGCGGTGCAACGATTTCGGGATGCGTAAGACAAAACGGCCGGAATAGGCGTCCGGCGCCGGCTCGGGTACCGGGTCCCCGTCCGCCAGGGCCGTCGTGATCCAGGACCTCATGGCGTCCAGGATCATTTCGACGGTCTCCTCCGGCGTGTCGCCCTGGGAGATGCAGCCGGGCAGTTCCACGACTTCCGCAGCAAACCCGCCTTCGGGGCTGCGATGAAGCTGGATCGTGTACGGCAAGCCCAGGTAGTAATCCACGTCTTTTCGCTCACTCATCGGGCAACTCTCCCTCCAAGGCCTCCAGCACCAGCTTCACGTAGACCTCCAGGATGAACGGCTTACGCCGTGGTAGGGTGATGATCTTCCGGCCCTTCTTGTACGTGTAATGGCTGGTGCCCGGGTTCCGTTCTGCGAAGCCGGCCCGCATCAGCAAGGTCCGCAACTCCTCGAAGCGCACCTGGTGCGGGTTGGCCCTGACCTTTTCGTAGAGTTTGCGGAACCGGCTCAAACACATCACCCATATCCATAATATCGCCCATGATACTATTAAGCAAGCGCCCTGCAAAATAAAGGCATACGATCCGGGGCGGGGGCGCGTCTCCCGCCCGTGGGGGCGGGTGCTCCTGCTGGCGCCGGGGCGGGAACCGCCGGACGCCGCCGTCTCCCGCCTGGTGGACCTGGGCGTCTATGACATCCTGTCGGACGAGCCGCCGGACGGCGACTGGGTGCGGGTCCTCGTCAGCCCCGCGTCTCACCCTGGCGGCGTCCGGGACACCCTGGCACAGGTGGGTCTGCAGGATGTGACCGCCACCTGCCTGCCCCCGGTGGACCTGGCGGGGGAGATTCCCCGTCCATCGCCTGAAACCGACGCGGCGCTGGCC
>DYIH01000032.1 GCA_020723785.1 Thermaerobacter marianensis | reverse complement strand
CGGCCTGCTTCCGGTCCCGCGGCGCAGCGGAACGCTATGCTGCCGACCTGGCGCGAGGGACACCGTTCGACGAAGCGCTGCTACGCCGGTACGGGCTGGGCCGCGAGGCGCCGGCGGCGGTGTTCTGAGGTTGATTTATGGAGTCGTTCATATATATGGCGAGATATGGAGGCAGCCGAGGAGAAGGGGGTCTTGACATTGGCCAAAAGGACCCATCCCAAAAACGAAGCCCGGCGCGAACGGGTGGAAGTGATCGTCGTCAAAGGAAATTACGTCAGGCGAATCGCGGTGAATGACGGTGCCGCCTACATCTATGATCCGATGATCCCGCTCAACCCCTCGCTCGATTGGATTACAGACGAGCCGGTGGCCAGAAAAAGAAAGCTGGTTAAACCTAAACGGGCCAACGCGGAAGAAATCGAATCAGGGAGCGACGAGGCGGGGGCGCAGCGTACGAGGCTGCCGAGGTTGTGATACGGGAGACGATGATCCGGTGGGGTGTCTGGCGGATATTGGTACCGGCCAAAAACCCGGCGCGAGGGACACCGTTCGACAACGTGCTGCTGCGTCGGTATGGTGTGTATTATACTGGCAAAGGAGGAAAATTGAAATGCAGTATCGGGTTGAACTCGGGTCTGAGGTCAACCTATTTCCGTCCCTTAGTGCCGCGGTTGATTGGCTTGAAAGGCAAATGCGGACGCCGCAACCTGGCTTTATGGCGGCGCATATTTTTGATCGAACCACAGGTAGGCTGGTAGCTCTGATTTCACGCACTCAAACCGGAGAAATCTTGTTTTCATTCATTGGCAAGTAAGCCCCGGCATCCAGCGAAAATATGTCACTCCATTAATTGAACCGGCTGCGCGCCGGTTTTAGTTTCAGCTTTAAAGCGGGGGCGGGGAAGATGTCTGCAAAATTACAGCAAATCGAGGCCAGTATAACCGATCTCAAGACAACCCTTGGGCCGTACGAGAATCGTCGCTGGTGGCTCCATTATATTGGGAAAAGCTACTACGGCACCAGTTCTTTTGCCCGCGAAGCCAAGAAATACGGCGTCACCCGCCGGGCGGCCCCGAACGTGCTCCGCCAGATGAAGTTCGGCGACCTGGTGCTATGCGCTCAGTGGGACGGCCGGAAGGGCGTCGTGTTCGGTTTCTTCGAAATCGTCACCCTGACCGGGCTGTCGCCGGAGGCCCTAGCTGCGGTTCGGGAGAAGGCTGACTTGAAGCAAGTCAGTGCCGGCGGCTACATCGTGCGCCGGAAATGCGGGCAGTACATCGCCGGACCCACCTATGCGGTGTCGGAGCAAACCGATATCCCGGACGTGATTGCCGCGGCCGGTGACACCCCGCTGGGCAAACCGATGGTCGGCGGAGAGTGGCAGGATCTACCCGCTTTCTATATCGCCGTGCCCCACCGGCAGGGATTCCGCCGGATCGACCTCCGAAAGCTGCTGGCGGCTCTGGAGGTCCGCGGCGGGGAGCGGAACGCGCATTTGATCGCAAAAGGGCAGTTTTATGTGTTCGGCCAGGAGCAGGACGAAACCCCCACGGACGTGAAACGCCTGGTCGGCGAGGTCAGGGACTATCACCGGGCGGAGGAACTGCAGCTGCCGAAGGAGACCGTGCCCGAGCCGGAGCAGTTGAGCTTGCCTGGTGTGGGTTGAGAAAACCACAACGGGCCAAGGGGAGCGGTATGGGTATGACTCCAGAGATCATTGGTTGGCTTTGGTTCGAGAGCGGCGCGTCCGGCGGGTTGGTTTTCTGCGCCGAATGCGGTCCGCCTGAAAAGGTGCCGTATAAAAAACTGGACCCAGTGTATGAAGGGGATGCCCCAGAGGACGGCTGGGTATGTGAATTCTGCGGGAAACGGTTTGGCGGTTACGAAGAGTAATTCGGAACGCCTTGTGCGCCACGATGGTCATCGGCTCGTTGGAGATGATCCCCGGTGTGGCAAGCCGCGCATGGCGATCATCTCCGGGAGGCTTTGTTTGGGCCTTTTTAGTGGTCAACTCCAGCGCCGCCCAATGGACGGCGATGGTGCTGGCCGCTATGACGGTGCTGATCGTCGGTTGGTGGATTATGGACAGAAAGGAGCGCGGACAAGATGGCCGCAGAACAAGATGAACGGTGGAACGCCTGCTGTCTTGCCTGCGGGGAGGAGTTTCAGGTGCTGAAGCGCCTGTTTTTCACGGCGGGAGCGTCAAAGATCACTTGCCTGCGGTGCGGCCGGGACACACTGGTGTTCTCGCCGCCCAAGCCGGACCAAGCGCCCGGCAATCGATAGGCGACACGCGGTCCAGGGATGTCCTTGGCTTGTGAGGGTACCACAAAACACGGAGGGATGTATCCATGCGAACAGTCCATGTCGAATGTCCAACTTGCAAGGTCCAGGTGAAACGAAACCCCCGCGGGGCGACCGAGTGCCGTTCCTGCGGCGCCGTTCTGGACGAGCACGACTCCTATGTAATCGATTCCGTACTGCTCCAGCGCAACGCCCGCGTCCGGGGGACCAAGACGGCCTGACCGGTCCGCAGCGAACCCTCGCCGAGAGTGAGGTGAAGGAAATGGGCGCAGATGTCTATTACATCGGACTGCGTTTAGCCGATGGAAGCACCCTCATTGCTCAGGTCGCTGCATATCGAGGAGACACCGCTGACGACGTGTCCAGGCGCTATCCTGGGTCAAAGGTTATTGACTACGGCCCGTACACATACGAAGAGGCGGAAAAAGCACAGCAAGGATGGAACCGGCAAGGAGGGCGCTAATAATGCTCCAGTTCGCGACCGTTACGGTCCCCAAAACGGCCGGCTCCGGCGAAATCGCCGAACGCCTCTGGCGCCGGCTCGGAACCGGCGAGGCCAGCTTGCGGCTGGCTGGCGACCATGTGGTAATCGCTCTGGCCGTCGAAATGCCGGAACGGACCCGGCTGACCGAGGCCAAAATCCGCGAAGCGCTTCCGGCGGCTATTCGCGGCGCAGCCAGTATTCAGGTTGCGGGCGGTTCGGCCGCTGATGAATCCGCCGCATGACAGAACGGTCACGTTGGGATAAGGAGGCGCCCCGATGAGACTCCTGGGTGTGGACGCAGGCTTCGCGGCGCTCGGTGCCGTCATCATTGAGGATGGCACAGTGCTGCATGGCGAGGCATTTCGGACCGCCAAGACATCGAAGAAGCACGGCCTGCGCGTGGCCGACGACGACGCCGAGCGCTGCCAGCAACTGGCCCGTTTTCTTTCCCGGTTCATAGATGAATGGCGGCCGGCCGGTGCTGTTGTCGAGCTTCCCAGCGGCGGGGCACAGGGCGCCAGGGCGCACCGCGCAATGGGTATGGCCGCAGCGGTGGCGGCGGCTGTGCTGGAACTGTCAGACCTGCCGGCGGAATGGGTGACCCCGGCCGAGGGCAAGAAAGCGGCAGCAGGACGGAAGGACGCCAGCAAAGAAGACGTTCAGCGCGGGGTTCGCCGAGCGTTTCAGTGGCCTGCGGGGGTTTCCTGGCCAGCCTGCGAGGCCGAGCATATCTACGATGCGGCGGCAGCCGTCCTGGCGGCCAGCAACGGAACCCTGGCACGGGCGCTGCGCCGGGCGGCAAAGGCGGTCTGATATGCGCCCGCCGGACTACCCGCATCTGGGCTGGTGCGACGGCTGTCGCGGTTTCCGGGAGGTTCACCCTGTCTGGGAAGCGAGGGCGCATCTTTGCGAAGAGTGTATTCTGGCGCTATACCCGGAAGTTTACGACAACCTGTTCGGCGCGAAAGGGTGAGGAACATGGCGGTAGTGGAACGCTTTTGTGCCCTGTGCGGAGCGCCCGCAGGACCGGACCCGTCCGCCGCGGGCGGGTACACCAGCCGCCGGCCTGACGGTGTGGTGTTTGACTATTGTGCCGGATGCGCCCGAAACCTCGGGCTGCACAAGCTGTGCCTGAATTGCCGGCAGCGGGAATTCCTTTGCGGATGCCGCTGAGTCTCTTCGCTTGCCATCCCCTGCATTTTCTACGATAATATGGCCGAGGGGGTGGCGAAGATGCGGTGTTTTAACCCGAGATGCAACCGGCCGGTTGATCTGATGCCGTTTGTTCTGCAGCCCCAGGCCGGGCCGCTTCGTAACGAGGTGTTTTGTTCGCCGGACTGCCTCCGTGCCGTCATTGTGCAGCGCGGGCTGCAGGAGGCTGCGCCGGAACTGGTAGCCGTCTCCGACTAGTACCGAGAAAGCAAAGCGGTTGACGAGCCTGCCCTGATGATGGGCGGGCTTTTTCTGTTTTGGGGGTGCTGTTGGTGTCTGAACCCGTTCCCTTTCGTCCTCCCGGACCCGGCGGGGAGCGGCGGCAAATCGAGATTCCGCGCCGTCTGCTGAAGCGGATCGGCTGGGGCATTGCCGCGGCGGTGCTCGTAATCGTGGCTGTTGCCGGTGCCCGTTCTGCGGGGGATCGCACGGCCGTCACACCCCGGCAGCCCGGTGCGGCGCCCATACCCGTGCTCCAGCCTGGCGAAGGCGAAGCGGCCGTGATGCTGCGCACGGATGTGGATGTCCAGCCCGGCGCCCAGGTGCGGGTCATCATCACGCCGCGTGGCGGGCAGGGGATCGCTCATATTCTTCCCGGCCGGGTGCTGGCCATCTACGGCCGGGATGTTCTTATCGCCGTCCAGCAGGACGATGCCTCGCGGCACTCCAAGGACTTCAGCGAGGGGCGGGCTGTATTGGCGGTGCCTGGGGAGCCTGTACGCTGAAATTCCGTCAGTTCTTCAAGTGGGAGGGCCGCGTTGGTGCATCAAGTCATGGTGCATCTTGCCGGAGCGGCGGCAGGGATAATTTCAGCTTTGGCAGCCGGCCTCCCGGCAGCGGAGGTCTTTTCGGCAGGACTTGTTGCCGGGGCCGTGGCGACGATCATTCAGATCGGAGGCCGTTCCGCGTGATGGTACAGACACACATCGCTGCAGGTGCCGCAGCCGGGGCAGCCGCGGCGTCGAGCCTTGGGCTTCCAGTGGCCGAAACCCTGCTGGCCGCAGTGATTGGCGGTGCGGCGGCGACGCTGCCTGACCTGGACCACCACGCCAGCTTCGCATCACGCCGGGTGACGGGTGCCGGAGCGGTGGCTTGGCTGCGGCATCGCGGGCCGACGCATTCCCTGGCGGCGCTGGCCGCCTTCGCCGCACTCTTGCGTTGGGGCCTGGCCGCCAGTGGCCTTCCCGCGCCTGCCTGGGTCTGGCCTGTGGCTGTTTCAGGTTATGCATCACACCTGGCGGCGGACCTGCTTACGGTCGAGGGGCTGCAACTTCTCTGGCCGGTACTGCCTATCCGGGTCCGGTTGTTGGGACTGGCCTGCAAGACGGGGAGTGCAATGGAAACGCTGTTCTGGCGTCCGGCGTTCGCGGCGGCGCTGGGGTTGGTTTTACTGAGGGGAGGACTTTAAGATGGCAACTTGGAGCAGGCCCAAGAACACGTCGGGAGGATGTGTTTGCGTTTACCGGCTTACCGAACACGTGAGAAAGCGGGTAGAAGAAAGCAGCCAGGCCCGGCTTAAAAGAGCTATGAAATGCACGGCCCCATTGTCTTGCCGGAAGTGCAAGGAGTACAAGCGATGCGCCGCTTTGTACCGGCAGATGTGTTATGAGGAAATGAACGCCCGTTTGCGAGGGCAGCGGGTGGTGTTTCGTTAATCGGGAAAGGAGATTCCAACCAGCATGGGTGAAAGCAACGGTTTGGTTTACATCAAGTGCTCAAAGTGCCGTCACGACATCGGGATCGACGCCGAAGCGCTGAAGAACTGGCCTCTGCTGCGCAGCGCACGGGCGTACTGCCCCCGCTGCAACGAAATCGTCGAAGTGCCCGGCCGGTTGTTTGCGAAAAAGCAATAAAGAAGGGAGATGGCAAACGCATGGTTGCAACGCAAGAGAAAAAGCAACTCATTTGCGCTGTCTGCAGACGGGCAATGGAAGTGACACCTCTGGACTCCGCCTCTCCCCTGACGCTGTTCTGCGACCACGAACAAATGGGGGCAGAACGGGCATATGACGCCACCATTTATCCAGCGGATGCCGGCGCCGGGTAACGGCATATACGCCTGGGTCAGAGGCCGGGGCGGCGCCCCGGCTTTTGTTTTTCTGGTCCGGCGGGCGGTGACTGAACCGGCCCGATCATGGAGGCCGGCGATGAAACAAAAGGAGGCACTGTCAATGTTCAGGAAAACAACGGCTGCGTGTATCCTCGGCTTGGCAATAGCTTTTCATGGTGTGGCGCTGGCGGAGGGGCTGACCCCTGCCGACCCCGGCGGCCAGCAGGAACAGACCCAGATCCAGACCCAGCAGCCCGGCCAGCAGCCTGGAACGGGCGGAGCCGACCTGAGAAATGTCTTGAAGCCGGAATGGTACAGCCCTGCCAAATCCGGGGTTGACCTTGGACAGACCAGCCCGATCCAGCCGATCCTGCGCTTCGGCAATTGGCTGATCGGTTTGGTCGGCGGTGCGGTGATTCTGCTCGGGGTTTGGCGTGCCTTGGTTATCGCCTTCAAAGCAATGACCGGAGCCGACGAATACCGCACCGTCGGGTCCATCATCGACGCGCTGAAGCCGGTTGGATTCGGCGTTGTTGTGGTGCTGCTGGCCGTCACAGGGGCTTGGTACCAGATTTTCGATCTGGTCTGGGCCAAGGTTGTGGCGCCGGTCATCAGCATCCTTACCGGAAACAGGTGAGCCAGATGCGCAAATGCCTCGGGGCGGCCGTGACGGCGCTGGTTCTGCTGTCCGTCACGGCCGCCCAAGCTGCGCCTCTGCAGCCTCCGGTTGCCAGGCTTCCGCTCCCGCACACCACCCCGGACACCAGCAGCGCCACTGTCAAAAACGCCGTGCTGCCCAAAGGCGATGGCAGCCCCGACCCCGCGCCAGACCCGCTGGCAAACCTGCGGGAGCAGGACGACGACTGCCCTTCTTTCCTGAGCGGCCCAGGCGCCTGGCTGACATGCAAACTCAAAGGGCTTGCCGCGGCGCTTTACAACTCGCTGCAGCTTGCCGTGGTCACCATTGTGGCTGCGTTCGCGGGAGCCTTTTTTCCGGCCATTGACGCCTTGTTCGGCATGGCCGACCCCCTGGCCCCGAAAATCCTGCGCCCGTGGACATACAGCCTGATTCTTGGCGGTCTTTTGTTCGCTGTCGCTTTGGTGTGGGACGCCTACCAGGCGCTTGGGCGCGGGACGCTGACGGCGGGCCGTCTTGCGGAGCGGGCCAGGCTGTATACGGCCGGGCTTGTACTTGGAGCGGCCAGCCTGTTCCTTAGCGACTACCTGGTGGTGTTTCAAAACCAGGTCTGGTCGCAGGCGGTCATCCAGGCGGACCCCGCCCGGTGGAACTCCGGCGCCGCCGGAGGCCCGCCGCGCTGGCTATTCGCCCGCATTCTGGCGCCGGAAGCCGCCGGCCTGCTGGACAAAACAGCCTCCCCTGCCGCGGCTGCCGTGGGGACGGCGTTTGCTTTCTACGGGGTAGACCCCCAGACAGCCCAGGGGCTGGACAAAATGCAGGGCTTCCTTGGGGACACCGGCAACGGACTGGTGCTTACGATCATCCTGCTGGTCCTGCTGGTGTGGCTTGGGTTCATCGGCCTCATCCGCACCCTGGCGCTGCCTGTGCTGGCCATCATGGGGCCTGCCTACTGCATGGGCGCCGCCCTGTGGCCAACCCGTGACCCGGTGGTCGGTTATGCAAGCATGGTGATCCGGGCGGTGTTTGTGCAAAGCGTTGTCGGCCTCGGGTTCGTCCTGCTGTCCCTGGCCCGGTCCTCGTCTATCTTCAGCGCCTGGGGAACGGGCCTGCTGGCGGTTGCGGGGCTGTACCTCATCTGCCGCGTCTCATGGCAGGCTTTTGCCGCCCCGGTGCTGACGGCGGTGCGCACCGCCGACTTCACCCTTGGCGGCGCCCGCGTCACGGACGGACTCGGCCGGCTCGGAGAACGCGCCGGGAGCTTTCTGTCCGCCCTCGGCGTGGTGCGGGGAGACCCTGCCCTGGCGGCCAGGGGCGCCAGGCTGCAGGGCATCAGTCAGGCCCTGCGGGCGGGGGCGGCGGAGCGGGCCGAGGCGGTGCGCGACGCCAGGAAAACAACTGCGGCGAATGAGAAAGGCGCCGGCGGGGGTGCGGCGTCTGCGATCCGCGCCCTGCTGGCCCGGCGCCAGGAGACCGCGGCTGCTCTGCCGGACGGTGAGGTTCCTGCCCGCTCTCCGGTGTCCGTTGAGGATACGTCAAGGCAAGCTGCAGCGGAGGGGTATCCCACTGCTTATGACCTGGCCCGCGATCCGGTGGAATTTATCAAATACAAGGCTGCCGGACACGCTGGGCAGGCGGTGCGCAACGCCGCGTCCAGGCTTCCCGGAGCGTCCCGAATGGCAGCCGCCAAGGAAAAGGTGTCAGACCTCCTGCATCCGGTCAGCAACCGGGCCGCTGAAATCCAAGCCCGGCTTGCTGCTCCCGTCCGTTACGCCGCAGTCCAGCCCGGCGGCAAGGACAAATTCGGACGCGAACTCACACGGGTGGTTCTCCCGTCCGACGCCAAGACAACGGAGGACATCCGCTCCAGACTGGGAACCCGTCTCGCCAACCCCGCCGCGGTCCAACCTGGCGGCATGGCAATGGTCTTCGGCAGCCAGGATGAGGTCACAAAACTTGTTGCCGAAGCCGAGGCACCGCACCGGCCGCGTCTTGCCCGCAAGGTCTTCGCCTGGCGGGCCTCGGACGGGCGGCTGGTAATCAACGACGGCGGGGTGCCGCGGCGGGTCGGCCGGGCGGAGCTTCCGGTTGCGGAAGAAGACTTAGATATCATCGGGGAGTGGGACATATGAAAACTCCGCGGTACTGGAGGTTAGGTATTCCGCCCTGCACGCCGATTCTTCCTGGCCTTATCTACAACGACAAACAAGAAGCGGTTGCGCGTGCTCGCGAAGAAAACCGTTGCGGGCCATACAAAGGGCGCGGCGTGAAGGTCTACCCCTGCGACCAAAACGGGAACATTATCTGGAGGGATCAGCGGCCGTGATCCCCTTTCCGCCCAACGTCAAAAACGATGTTGACCTCGGCATCGTCCAGTGGCGGCATCTTCGCATCATCATTCCCGCCCTGGCCGCCGGCGTCATCCTCTTCCTGCTCTGGCCCGGCGGTTTTGCCGGCCGCTTCCTGGCCGGCGCAGCGGTCGCCGGCGGGGGTTTTCTTTTTGCCGTCCTGGACGGCCCCACCCGGCTTCGGATCGGCCGGGCCTACCGCCGCCGTCCCCGTGAACGGGCACCGTTCCGCGAGGAACGGATCGAAGACTGGCTGGCCGGCGTCAGCCTGAACGGAAGCGGCAGGATTGGCCTGCCTGACGGCAGCTTGGCGGCTGCGCTGGAGCTTTCTCCCCCGCCGTGGGTTCTGCTGTCGGAAGAGGAGCGCACCCTGACTGGCCGGGCCTTTGAAACGGCGGCGGAGCAGGCCCTGCTGGCCGGGATCGAGGTGCGCTGGATTATCGAATCCACCGCCGACCTGGCCCGACAGGAGTTCGAACGCCAGCGGCGCCTGGCCCGGCAGGCTCCGCCCGGCCTGGCCCGCATCATTCTTGCGCGGGCTGCCCACCACGAAGCCCTGGGGCGGCAAGGAAAGGCCCTGCGCTGCCCGGCATATCTGATCCTGACCGCCCGACCCGGTTCCAGGCAGGAGGAGCGGCTGGAGCAGGCGCTGGCGGATGCCGAGGCCGCCTTGCGGCAGGCCCGGATCGGAACAGCCAGGCTCGGTCCGGAAGCTGTCCGCGACCTGGCCTGGCGGCAGCTATGCCCTGCCGACCACGAGCGGTCAGAGCCGCCGGTTGGGGTCGAGTGGATTCGGGCGCCGCGCACTTCAGCGCCGGGATCGGAGGAAGAGCGTCAGGCCGGACAGAGCACGGGGATACGAATTCGGCTGTAAGAAACCAGGCCCGGCGCAGGGGGTGTCTTCGTTCCCTGCGCCGGGCTTTTCTTTTTGGACGCATGGCGGGGGCAGCCGTGTTGTACCCCTCGGGGGTAGCATTTCTCTGGTACGGGTGATGTCTTGAATGCGAAAAGCCTTGCGGTGCAAGGCGTTAGCGGTTGCGAAGCCGTGTTCGTGGTACGGGTTAGTACGGGTCTGGTACGGGTGACCCGTACCAGGCTCCAAGCCTTGCGCCGCAAGGCTTAGGCCGTACCCTATAGTGTATATTGGTACGGGTTTGCACAGAATAATATATATATATAGGGAGCGCGCACCGGCTTATGACCCTCCGCGCAAAATTTTTTCTAAAAGTAGCGTGTATGTATTGCGGAAAACCCGTACCAGAACGCCCCCTTGAAGCCCGCAAAGCCTTGTGTATCAAGGGATGGCGGGTTTCAAGCCACCCGTACCAGACCCGTACAAGCAAAAAATGGAAAAGCCGCAAAGCGTTGACCCGCAAGGCTTTTCAGGGTTTTGGGTATTTGTGTAAATTCGCTGCCTCCCGTACCAAGACCCGTACCAGGACCCATACCAGGACCCGCGTTGAAGCAGGTGCTTGGCAGATTCATCCTCCGCCTGGTTTCTGCCCAGCTTAAAAAGCTGTCACTCCCTATCTGTCCGGTATGGATAGCCCCCGCCGTCTCGCCGGCTAAAAATCCTGTCAGTCTCAACATCACGGAGGTGTGTTTTGCTTTGCGTCTGCTTCTGGCTGCCGCGAAAGAAGAGGCCGCTGCCATGGAAGATGCGGTCACCCGCGTCTGGCGTCTGGAGGCGGAATTGAGCCGGGCGTCCACCGAGACGGAGCTTCTGCTCCTCTCGCCGCGGGCCGAAGTGGCGGTGGTGTCCCGGAACTTCCCCTCGAAGGATTTGGCCAGCGCGGTCTTCCGCATCCGTCAGGCCAACCCGGCCTTGCGTGTGGTGCTTCTGGCAGGGCAGCGGGATGATGAGGGCCAGCGGCTGATCGACGCGGCCATCGCCTGCGGGGTGTACGACATCATCCTGGTCAATGACCAGGGGGAAGTGGACGGCGAGGAAATCCGCCGTGCGATCACCGGAGAGTCAGGCCGGCGGTACGAAGATGTGGCGCATCTGCACACCCAGGTGGCCCTGCCGGAACCGCCCGCTCCCGAGCCGTCGCCGGACACCATCAAAATCCCCGTCCCGCCCATACCGCAGATCAAATTGTCCGGCGCCGGCCTGGTCTCAATGCTGGCCAGGGCGGAGCCTGGACCGGCGCCAGGGTCGCTTAAGCCGGGTGCGCCGGCGCCGCCGCGCGGTGTTGTGCTGGCGGTGTTCGGGGCCTCCGGCGGCGCCGGCCGCACCACAGCCGCGGCAAACCTGGCGGCCGCACTGGCCGTTTCCGGGTTCCGGGTGTCCGCATTGGATTTGTCGGTGCATTCCCCTGCGCTGGCGGATCATCTGGGGCTGCGCAGCTATGCGCCCGGCCGCTGGCAGGCGCTGCTTCGCGGTGAGGCGCCTGCGGTAGTCCTGGTGCCGGGCGGGGTCGAGGGTGTACGGGTGCTGCCCGGCCCGGCGCTGGATGAGGCCGGCGCTCTGGTCACGGCAGGAGCCGAGGCGGTGCGCAGGCTGATCGGCCAGATGCGGCTTGAGGACGACTTCATTGTGCTGGACACCCCGGCGGCGCCTCTGGATGCCTTGGTTCAGGCCGCGTTTGAAGAGGCCGGCGTTGCCGTCTTTGTCACCGACGCCTCGATGAGCGCAGCCAAACGCCTGGCAGCGGCTTTGAACGGGCCGTGGGGCGCGGGGCGGGCCTTGAAGGTGCTGGTTGTGACGCGGGCGCATCCGGAGATAGGCCGTGACGGCGAGGCAGCGGCGCGGGAGCTTGCGGTCAGGCCGAACCTGGTGGTGGCAGACAATCCGTCCCTTTACTGGCCGTCCGCCGCCGGCAGCCCGGTGGCCTTGTCGAATTCGCCGGACGGCAACGCCTGGAGGAAGCTGGCGGCGGGCATCGCGGCCAAGACGGGAAAGGAGTGAGGCTTTGTGGCTGTTCAGGTGGGAGATGTGTTCGAGTACCGAGGCCGGCGATATCAGGTTGAGAAAGTCGACCCATACCTAGGCGTGGAGGCCAAAGACCTGGGCATTGTCCGGCCTGTCCTGCGGTGGTTTGATCTGGACGACTTCATTCGTCTCGTGTCGGCTGGGGCTGTACAGTTCGAAAAATGAGGTGGTCGGTGTGCTGAAATCCAAGGCGGCTGTCCTGGTGGTTTCCGGGCTGTGTACTCTGGCGGGTCTGTTGCTTGCCCAGAATTATGTGAGCCAGGCCGGGCGGACCATCGAGGTTGTGGTGGCCAGCCATGATATCGCGCCGTTTGCCCGGATCAAGCCGGAGGACGTTAAGGTTGTCTCCTATCCGGCAGCGGCGGTGCGGAAGGATGTCTTCCGCAGGGTTGAGGATGTGACGGACAGGATGACCCGCTCGGTGATCCCGGCGGG
>DYIH01000339.1 GCA_020723785.1 Thermaerobacter marianensis | reverse complement strand
GCCTGTCGAAAGAAAACGCCTCCCGGACGCGGCGGTTACGCATCACGATGAAAGAGACGGCATCCGTCAGAGAGAAATCCTGGTCGGCGTACCGAGCCAGCAGAAGCCGGGCACGGGCCATGATTCCCTGATCCTCGTAGACGACATCAATACGTGGAGACGCAAGGACACCATCAAGCCAACGGAGCGCAAGTTCGGTCCTCATCCCCCGGCGCAACAGCGCATAAGCCTCAGCCAACACCAAACCGGTCGTCAGCAGCCGATTGTAACGGACGAAAACATCGCGATAGAAAGCCGCGGCCTCCGCATGGTACTGGTCGGACCGGTCAGCCACCGCGACCCAGGCGCCGGTATCGACAAAAAGTGTTCGCATACGGATTCAGTCGCGCCGGCCGCGGTAAGTTTCGACCAAGTAGTCATCGTGGCGGGCCGCCAGATCTCCCAACCCGCTTTCACCGATCCCGATGATCCCCATCGCCGGGTCAGCCTCAACCGGCGCCTCCTTGGCCAAACCCTCCGCCAGCAACCGGCGCACCAAATCGGACTGGGAAACGGCTCGCCGCTTCGCCGCCAACCGAAGGCGCTCGTAAAGCCCTTCGTCAAGAAAAACCTGCAATGGAATCCGCCGGCCCATGAGGAAACACCCCTCATTCATGAATCCGTTCATATAATACATGAAATACATCCCTCCAGGCAAATTGACCGGCATGTTCAGAACGAGCGCAGGCAAGCGGCGAACGCCTCGAGTTCAGGCAGGTGGAAGCGCACCAACGCGCGGACCTTGGCCGGCGGCAGGCTGACCGCCTCGTGGGCGATCCAGTTGCGCAGCCTCGCCATGCCGATGTACACGCGCCGTTTGCCGACCGGCAGCGCCCCGGCGCGCACCAGCAGGTCGAAGGCGTCGGCGAAGCCCCGCGGCCGCCCCCGCACCCGCACCTTCCCGGCCAGCCACTTGGCGGCGTCGATGGCGGCAGCGATGGCGCGGAAGAGGCGGTGCTGGGCAGCCTCCGCCCGCCATGGATCCGCAAGGAACGCTTCCGCCGGCGCGGCGGCATGTGTCCGCAGCGCGGCCAGGTGCTCCTCGAGGCGGGCGAGGAGCGGGGTCAGGCGGGCGTCGTAGCGGACGCGATCCT
>DYIH01000338.1 GCA_020723785.1 Thermaerobacter marianensis | reverse complement strand
GCCGCGACATGAACCGGGCGGACGGAGCGGGCGGCCGCTGATCGAGTCGGCATGACCGGATTGCGCCTCATCGTCGGCCTGGGCAACCCGGGCCCGGAACACGCCCGCACCCGGCACAACGCCGGGTTCTGGTTCGTGGACGCGCTCGCCGCGCAGGCGGGGGCGCGCTTCGGCCTGGAGGCCAGGTTGTTCGGCGAGACCGCCAAGGCCGAGGTGGCCGGACAGCCGGTCTGGCTGCTCAAGCCGGCCACGTTCATGAACCTCTCGGGCAAGGCGGTGCTGGCCGCCCTGCGCTACTGGAAGATCGAGCCGGAGCAGGCCCTGCTGGTCCACGACGACCTCGACCTGCCGCCCGGCACCGCCCGGCTCAAGTTCGACGGCGGCCACGGCGGCCAGAACGGCCTGCGCGACACCATGCGTCTGCTCGGCCATGGCCGGTTCCACCGCCTGCGGATCGGCATCGGCCATCCCGGGCACAAGGACAAAGTCACCCCCTGGGTGCTCGGCCGGCCCGGGCGCGACGACGAGGCCGCCATCCTGCGCGCCATCGACGACGCCCTCGCGGTCCTGCCGCTGGCGGTCGCGGGCGACTTCAACGAGGCGATGAAGCGCCTGCACACCCCGAAATAACCGGAGTTCCCGTCCCCATGGGCATCAAATGCGGCATCGTCGGCCTGCCCAACGTCGGCAAGTCGACCCTGTTCAACGCCTTGACCAAGGCCGGCATCGCCGCCGCCAACTTCCCCTTCTGCACGATCGAGCCGAACGTCGGCGTGGTCCCGGTGCCGGACCCGCGCCTGAACGCGCTGGCCGGGATCGTCAAGCCGCAGAAGGTGATCCCCACCGCGGTCGAGTTCGTGGACATCGCCGGCCTGGTCGCCGGCGCGGCCCAGGGCGAGGGCCTGGGCAACAAGTTCCTGGCCCACATCCGCGAGGTGGACGCGATCGCCCACGTCGTGCGCTGCTTCGAGCACCCCGACATCGTCCATGTCGCCGGCCGGGTGGACCCGATCTCCGACATCGAGACCATCGACACCGAGTTGGCCCTGGCCGACCTGGAGACGGTGGAGAAGGCCCTGGCCAAGGCCGAGCGCGCCGCCAAGACCGGGGACAAGGAGGCCGTGGCCCGCAAGGAGGTCCT
>DYIH01000031.1 GCA_020723785.1 Thermaerobacter marianensis | reverse complement strand
GGCATCCTCCTCCTGTACCTCGTGTTCAACGGTGCTTACGCCCTGGCCTCCTATCCGGCCGGCCGCCTTTCGGACCGGTTCGGGCGGCGCGCGCTGTTGGTTGCCGGGTACGCCGTCTTCGGGGCCGTCTACCTGGCCTTCGCCCTGGCCCCCCGGGGCGCCTGGCTTTGGGGGTTGTTTGCCGCTTACGGGCTCTATACCGGGATTACCGAGGGGGTGAGCAGGGCCCTGGTGGCCGACCTGGCGCCCGCCGCCCAGCGGGCCACCCTCCTCGGCCTGCACGCGGCCGTGGTCGGGATCGGGTTGCTGCCCGCCTCGCTGCTGGCCGGTATCATATGGAATGCTTTCGGGGCGGCGGCGTCCTTCTATCTCGGGGGCGCCCTCGGCCTGGCGGCGGCGCTGGCCATGGCGCGCGTCCTGGCGGCCCCCGGCGCCGGGCCCGGCCGGTCGAGGGCCTGACGTCCGGGCCGCCGGGGGATTGCCTTGGGATTCCGCAGGCCGGGGACCGCGGCGAGACCCTCCCATCAGTGCAGGGAGCCGGACGGCCTCTGGATGCCGTTGAACGGCCGCTGCGCCGGCAGTGTGCGGCGGGCGGCGCAGTAGCAGTATAGGAGGAGGCTGGCCGGGCCGCCGGCCCGGAGCAGGCGCCGGGCGAGGGCGCCCAACCCCTGGCGGCGGACCTTGGGGTCGGAGAGGTAGAGGGCGGGCAGGCCGTCGACGACCAATTCGTGAAAGGCCGCATCGGGCAGCCGCCGCACCGCCTGCCGGGCGTTTCTTAGGAACAGGGCCAGACGCTCGCTGGCTCGGTCCAGGTCCGGATAGGGGGCGGCCAGGTTGAGGTCGCCGCTCACCCGGTCCTCTTCCTGGTCGATCAGGTAGTCCAGCAGGATGTGCAGCCCGCATACCCATGGGAAGTATGCGGCGGCCACGTCCCCGGCGGCCGCGTCGTCCAGGGCGGGGTCGGTGGCGGCGAGGAAGAGGGCGAACAGGCCCAGGGTCGAGCCGCCGGCGGCGGCGAACTCCCACCAACGGAGCCCGGGGTGCTCCCCTCGATGCCGGCCGAACCATTCCAGGAGGGCGGCCTCCCGGCCGCTCGGGTCCCCGTGCTTGTAGACCTGGAGATCGTTGTACAGGCCGACAAGGCGGGCGGCGTGCGGCCGGGCCGCGGTGTGGCCGGGCAGGCGGACCAGGCGCCGCCGGCATTCGGCCACCAGCGCCGCCAGGTAGCCGCCGTCGTCCCGGTTGGGATGCAGGGCGTAGTAGTCGGCGGTGTGGGCGTCCGGGGTGACGGCGTCGGCCATGGCCCGGTGCAGCAGGCGGAAGTCGTCCGCGTCCCGGGAGACGCTGCGGTCGCAGAGGTTGTCCAGGTAGTCGCTGACCGTCTGCAGGGCCACGATCAGGGCCACCAGGTCGGCGGCCGCCTGCGGACCCGGTGCGGCGGCGGCGAAGACGCTGCCCCCCTCGGCGTGGAACCGCTTGTGACGCAGGCTGGCCAGGGCCTGGCGCCGCAGTTCCGGGTTGGGAACGGCGGCGGCCCGCCGTGTCCACCGCTCCAGTTCAGCGGCGGCTAGGGGCAGCACGCGGCGGGTGATGCGCCAGGTCAGGCCGAGTTTACGCAGCGTGTTGGAAATGGGCTTCCTCATCGTCGCTCTTCCAGTCACCGTTTAGTCTGGCCCTGGCAGGCGGCTGCCAACCGCGCCCGCAAACGCGCCCCTGGCTGCAATACGTTCCCTCTCCCCACGATGCAGTTAGGGAGAAGAGTTTCGTTCGGAAAAGGTGGATGGGGTGGAACCGGGCGTCGGTCCTTCAAGCGCGGCCTCCGTCAGGGGTCAGGACTTCTTCCCGTCCTTGCTCGGCCGGACACTGGCGGCCGAAGTCCTGGGATTCGCGGGCGACCGGATCCTGCTCCGGTTGGACGGATTGACCCTGAGCGGCCGCTCGCGTATCCCCCTGGAGAAGGGACAGGTCATTCAGGTGCGGGTCGAGGCGGGGCCGGAGGGGACGTTCGTCCTGCGCGTCCTAACGGACAAGCCGGCCCGGGTTTCCGGCGCCGAACCAGGCGCCGGCACGCCTGCCCGCGCCCCGCGGGAGTCGCCGGCCGCGTTGCCGGACCAGGCCGCGGCCCAGAGCCGGTTGCTGTTTCAGATCCCCCTGCCGGTCAACGGCCAGGTGGCCATGCTGAAAGTGGCCGTGACCCGCCGGAAGGATGAGGAGCGCGTCGCGGCGGAGGAAGGCCGCCGGGGCAAGGGGCGGTCGCGGCGTTCCGCCCCGGTGTCGACGACCCTGCGCCTGGACCTGCCGCGGCTGGGGCCACTGGCCGTCGATCTGATCCTGGACGGGCGCCGGATCTCCGTGGGCCTCTTCGCCCGCGACGCGGGCGCCCTCCGGGCGCTGGAGGAGGGGCGGGAGAGGCTGGAGGCGGGCCTGCGCCAGGAGGGGTTCGCGATTCAGGCGCTGCGGTTCCTGCCGCTGCCGGAGCGGGAGAGTGCGGACGGCTGCGGGGATGGGCCGCCGGCGGGCGGCCTCGACCTGCTCGTCTGAGGGCGGGTGTTCGACGATCATGCCCGGGGAATGGAGGTAACGGAATGCCGGCCGGTGATCAGCCGGACAAGCGGGCACGGCGCCAGGCGGTGGCCCTGCGTTACGACCCGGAGACCGACGGCGCGCCGTTCGTCGCAGCCTCGGGCAGGGGCCTGCTGGCGGAGCGCATCGTCGCCATCGCCAGGGAGAAGGGTGTTCCCATCCACCACGACCCTGAACTGACCGCCGCCCTCGGGCGGCTGCGCTTGAACGAGGAGATCCCGCCGGAGCTATACTCGGCCGTCGCCCGCATCCTGGCCTACATCCTCCACACGGAAGGGCTGGCTGCCGGCCGGGAGCGGGACTGAAGAAACGTTACCGCGTCACCGGTCCGCGCCAGGCGAGCATGCCCCCGGCCATGTTCAGGGCCTGCCGGAACCCGCTGGCGTTGAGGATACGGGTGGCCATGCCGCTGCGGTTACCGCTGCGGCAGATGAGGACCGTCGGGGCGGACGGGTCCAGTTCGTCCAAACGACCCTGCAGCTGCCCCAGGGGGATCAGCCTGGTTCCGGGGATGTGGCCCTGGGCGTATTCGTACGGCTCCCGGACGTCCACCAATTGTAACTCCTCGCCGGCCGCCAGCCGCTCCCGCAGCGTTTCCGGGGAAATCTCCCCCATGGTGGCCCGCGCCGGACGCCTCCAGAACAACAACTCGGCCTCGCCTCCCGAAAGACGACTCATATACCCCTACGGGTATTACCTATGACCACTATATTTGCGGAAGTGGTTCTTGTCAAGATATCCTATACCCCGATGGTTACAGATGGTACCCGTAATGTATATCAGGGGCGGACGGGTCACAGCGATCCCAGGAAGCCCCGCAGCGCGGCGGTGAACGCCGCCGGGTTGTCAAGGTGGGCCAGGTGGGCGGCCCCGGGGATGAAGGCCACGCGGGCGCCGGGGATGGCGGCGGCCAGGGCGCGGATCGACTCCGGCGGGTAGCCGCGGTCCAGCTCGGCGCCGATGACCAGTGTGGGAACGGTGACGGACGGCGGCACGCGGGTCGTGTCGGCGTTGAAGCAGGCGCGCGCCGCCTGCAGGTAGGCCTCCCTGTCCATGGCGGCGATCGTTTGCCGTAATTCGGCCTTGTCCGACTCAGGGGTGCCGGGGAGCAGGGTGTCGGCGACGTATTGCGCGGCGAACTCGCCCATGCCGTGTTCCGCCAGGAACGCCTCCCGCTCGGCCAGGCGCCGGGCGGCCACGTCGGGCGGCATCTTCGAGAAGGTGCAGCAGAGGGTCAGGCTGGCCACCTTCTCCGGCCAGCGGCCGTAAATCTCCTGGAGGATCACACCGCCCATGGAGATGCCCACGAGGTGGGCCGGCGCCGCGCCCAAGCGGTCGAGGAGGGCGGCGACGTCGGCGGCCATTGCGCGCAGCGTGATCTCCTCCCGGAACGGCGAGCGGCCGTGCCCCCGCAGGTCGGGGACGATGACGCGGTAATCCCGGGCGAATTCCGCCGCCTGCCAGGACCAGATGCGGCCCGAGGCCCCCAGGCTGTGGACGAAGACAAGGGGCTCGCCCCGCCCGGCTTCCTCGTAATAGATCTCCTGTTTGTCCAGCACGACGGACGGCACGCGCATTCCTCCGCGCAGGAATTTGCCAGGGCCGGCGGCGTGCGCCGCGGCAGGGAACTCCGGCACCGTGTGGTAGTTCTATTTACGTTGTGCGCGCGGCAATTCCTTTTCAACATTTCACATTCCGGATCGTCCGGCGCAAGCATCATCAGAAGAAGGAGGCTGACGGAGTGCGGCGCTTCAAGGCATGGCTGCTCATCGCCGGCGTGGTGGTGGCGGCAACCCAGTTGGCGGGGTGCGGCAAGGACAAGGGTGGGGTGGCCGGCGCGGACGCGGTGAAACCGCCGGCGGCGGGCGAGCGGGTCGCGTCCGGATCGCCGGCCGGGCAGGCGACGCCCGAACCGGCGGCCGGGGGCGCCAGGCTGGGGGATGCCGCCGGGGCGGAGGGCGCCCCCAGGGCCGGGGACAACTCGAAAGGGGCTGGAAAGGTGGACGGGACCACGGAGGGGAAAGCGAAGGCTTTGGATGGGCGCAAGACCTATGACGCCCCACCGCCGATGAAGATCGACCCCAGGAAGAGGTACTTCGCCACGCTGAAGACGACCAAGGGTGACATCAAGATCGAACTGTTTGCCGCCGAATCCCCGAAGACGGTGAACAACTTCGTCTTTCTGGCCCGCGAGCATTTCTACGACGGGGTCAGGTTCCACCGCATCATCGGAGACTTCATGGTCCAGACGGGTGACCCCAACGGCGACGGCACCGGCGGCCCCGGCTATTCGTTCGAGGACGAACTGCCGCCCAGGCATTCTTATGAGAAGGGCATCGTGGCCATGGCCAACGCGGGGCCCGACACCAACGGCAGCCAATTCTTCATCTGCAGCGGTCCGGCGTGCAAGATGCTGGACATGCAGCCCAATTACAGCCAGTTCGGGCGGGTCGTCGCAGGGATGGACGTCCTGGACAAGATCGCCTCCACGCCGGTCGAATCGGCCGGGCCGCCTTTCTTTGAAATGAGCAAGCCCAAGGAGGACGTGCGCATCGAATCCATGGTGATCGAGGAGAAGTGAATGCTTATTACCGTGGTGAATATCACCGTCGTGCATAAGCATTGTGCATGAGTCGCGCAAACCTTGTGCGGCAAGGGTTTGCCGTGATCCCGATGGGCTACCTTAGCTCTGGGCTACGGTTCGGCGCCGCACGACGAGGACGTCGCACGGGGCGTGGCGGACGGCGAATTCCGCCACGCTGCCCATCAGAGCCCGCTCCAGTCCCGTCCGGCCGTGGGACCCGACGACCAGCAGGCCGGCGCCTTGCTCGCGGGCGATCTCCACGATGTCCCGTTTCGGGATGCCTTCCGCCAGGATGGGCTGGAACGGCACGTCCCCGGCGGCCTGGGCCGCCCTGGCGAGTTCGTCAAGGGCGTGCCGCCCTTCCTGCGCCATCTCGTGCAGGGCGTGGCTGTAGTAGATGCCCAGGCGCGTGGCGGCGTGCTGATCGACGACGTAGACCCCCACCAGCCTTGCGCCGGTTGCGGCTGCCAGGCCGGCGGCCGCAGCCCCTGCCGCTTTGGAGTGTTCAGAGCCGTCGGTGGCGCAAACGATGACCCGGTATGGCAGGCTGGTTTTGTTCCCGTCGTTCATGGGAGTCCCCCTCGTCCATTGTAAAGGGTTGCAGAAGGAGGAGACAATGCTCGAACCTCATAATCACACAGGTTGGCCCGGGCCTTGACAGACGCGGTCGGCCGCGATACTTTAACTAAAGAACCATCATCTGGTTGCCGATGCGGGGGACCAGTAGGTGTCGTCGGCGTTCAGAGAGCCGGGCCCAAAGGCTGGGAGGCCCGGTCGCCGCAAGGGCACGCGAACCCACCCCCGAGGCGGAGGCGAGGAGTCTCCCGGACGGCCCGGCCGTTATCGCGGGCGTGGAGTGGGCCGGCGGCGCTGTTGGGGGCGGGGCCGGCCAATGCAGGTGGTACCGCGGAAGGTTGTCCCTTTCGCCCTGTTGCGGCGAAGGGGTTTTCTTTTTGGCGGGGTGGGCATCTCGTTAACCAGGAGGCGCGGCGGTGCGGGGAGAGCGGGTGTTTCTGAGCGAGGCTCGGCGGGTGGTCGTCAAGGTGGGGACGTCGACGGTGGCCCATCCGGACGGCAAGCCCAACTTCGGGCAGGTGGAGCAGGTCGTGCGGGGCATCGCCGACCTGTGGAACGAGGGGCGGCAGGTGGTGCTGGTGACGTCGGGGGCGATTGCTTCCGGCCTAGGCCGCATGGGCCTGGCCGAACGCCCGGAGTCGGTCGTCGACAAGCAGGCGCTCGCCGCCGTCGGCCAGGCGGTGCTCATGCGACTGTACGAGAGGCTCTTCGGGGAGTATGGCCGTACCGTGGCCCAGGTGTTGCTGACCCGCGAGGACCTGGAGGATCCGGTGCGCCACGACAACGCCCGCAACACCATCAACCGGCTGCTGGACTGGGGCGTAGTGCCCGTCATCAACGAAAACGACACGGTGGCCGTGGAGGAGATCAATTTCGGCGACAACGACAACCTGTCGGCCCTGGTTGCCCGGCTGATCGACGCCGACCTGCTGGTGATCCTCACCGACATCGACGGGTTGTACACCGCCGACCCGCGTTCCGACAAGGAAGCGCGGCTCCTTTCAGTGGTCCCGGCCATCACCCGGGAACTGGAGGACGCGGCGGGCGGCGCCGGCACCCGCCTGTCGCGGGGCGGCATGGCCAGCAAGCTGTCGGCGGCGCGCCTGGCCGGGGCGGCCGGCATCCCGACGGTGGTCGCCCGGGGTTCCCGGCGCGCCGTGCTGCGGGAGATCCTCGACGGCCAGGACGTCGGGACCCTGTTCCTGGCCGGCGAACGGGTTCAGCGCGAGGCATGACGCCGCGATCCACAAGGCGCCGGCGTCGCAGGTTGATGGAAGCAAGGGTGGTTTCCGGTCCGAAAGGCACCGCGCCCTGGGGATGCGCGGAGCGGCGCGCCGGCGCGACGCCGGGGTGCGCTGTGTCGCAAAGGAGGCGACTCGATGGCTGAACTCACCGAAGTTCCCGTTTCGACGTCCGAAAGCCGGTTGCGCGATATGGCCCTCCGGGCCCGGGAGGCGGCCGGCGTCCTGCGGGTGGCCGGCACGGCGGCCAAGGATCTGGCCCTGTCCCGCATGGCGGACGACCTGTGGGCACAGCGCGGGGCGGTGCTCAAGGCCAACGCCCGGGACATGGAGGTGGCGCGCCGGGGTGGGCTGTCCGTGCCGCTTGTCAACCGCCTTTCCCTTGACGAGAAGAAGATCGCGGCCATGGTCGAGGGCTTGCGCGCGTTGATCGGCCTGCCCGACCCGGTGGGCGAGGTGGTGAGCGGGTGGCGGCGGCCCAACGGCCTGGAGATACGCCGGGTGCGCGTGCCCCTGGGCGTGGTGGGCATGATCTACGAGGCGCGGCCCAACGTGACCGTCGACGCCGCCGGCATCTGCCTCAAGACGGGCAACGCCGTCATCCTGAGGGGCGGCAAGGAGGCCCTCAACTCCAACATCGCCCTGGTGGAGATCCTGCAGGGGGCGCTGGCCGCGGCGGGGTTGCCCGCCAAGGCGGTCCAACTGGTGATGGACACGGGCCGGGAATCCGCGCTGGCCATGATGCGTCTGACCGGCGGCATCGACGTGCTCATCCCGCGGGGCGGGGCCGGGCTGATCCGGACCGTCGTGGAGAACGCCACCGTGCCCGTGATCGAAACGGGGACGGGGAATTGCCACGTCTACGTCCACCGGGACGCCGACCCGGACATGGCCCTGCGCATCCTGCTCAACGCCAAGCTATCCAACCCCGCCGTCTGCAACGCGGCGGAGAAGTTGCTGGTGGACAGGGAGGTGGCGGCGGAATTCCTGCCACGGTCCCTCGCGGCCCTGGCCGGGGCCGGGGTTGAGGTCCGCGGTTGTCCCGAGACGGTGGCCATCTGGCCCGCGGCCAAGCCGATGACGGAGGAGGACTGGGAGACCGAGTACCTGGACCTGGTCATCGGCGTCAAGGTGGTCGAGGGGCTGGACGAGGCCGTCGCCCACATCAACCGCTACGGCACGCGTCATTCGGAGGCCATCGTCACGCGGGACTACGGGGCGGCGCGGCGCTTCCTGGAGGAGGTGGACGCGGCGGCGGTTTACGTCAACGCCTCCACGCGGTTCACCGACGGGGGCGAGTTCGGCTTCGGGGCCGAGATCGGCATCAGCACTCAGAAGCTGCATGCTCGGGGGCCGATGGGCCTGCGCGAGATGACCACGACCAAGTACGTGATCGAAGGGACCGGGCAGGTCAGGGAATGATCGCCGGGCGTACCCGGCAACGGCTTCAGTGAAGTTTTTCAATGGGCACCCGGCGGCCCCGCTCAGGTTCGGCCTTGGGCATCCGCACCTCGAGGACACCGTTGCGGAAGCCGGCTCGGGCCTGCTCGGCGGCGACGGGGGCCGGCAGGGCGACAACGCGGTAGAAGCTTTCTGCCCGCCGTTCGCGGCGGTAGAAGCCCCGGCCCTCGGCGCCTTCCTCTTTCCTCTTTTCGCCCTTGATGGTTACCGCCTCACCCGTGACCCGGACGTCGATGTCCTCAGGCGCGAAGCCGGGAATCTCCGCCTCCACCACCACCTCCTCCCCCGATTCGTAAACGTCCACGGAAGGGGTCCAGGCCGTCCCGGCCCAACCGCCCAGGCGGAATGGGAAGTCCAGGAACCGATTCAGGTCGTCGCGCAGCCTGGTGAAATCCTCGCGCGGGTCCCAACGCATCAGATCCATGCCGATTCCTCCTTGTATGCTAGCGGCTGGGAACCGCTAGTTTGCTTTTTCGGGTTGCTCTCCTTATGTTGCCTGGTGCACGGCGTCTTCATTCGCCCGGGAATCGGTTGGGTGGTGAACGCCCCTTCGGGAGTCACATGGGGCGCTCCAAGCAACGCTGCGTGAGAGGCCGGAGCATGGCTGCTCCACCCGCTCTTCAGCAACACCTGCTTCAGCAACGAGAGAAAAGGCGGCCGGTTTGTGGTACAATTCATGAGCGTATTGCAAAAAGGGGCAGCCACCAATCGTTGTGCATGGCGGCTGCTTGCCCAATCCCTCCTGCACGACGGGAGCCGCAGGTGGCTGGTGCTGCCCGTGGTCTTCAAAACCGTCGGGGGGCGGCCTACCGTCCCCGGTGGGTTCGATTCCCACAGGCTCCCGCCACATCATCGGGCGGGTTTCTTCCGCCGCGCCAGGAAAACCCCCATGGGCATCGGCACCGGCAGGGACGGGGCCGAAACACCACGGTTACCGGGGCAGAAAGAACTATGAACTCCGGGAACGCTGCACGCGATATTTGCAGGTGGGATCGAGTTGTCATCCGTGCAGGGGGGTCGCCGGTGCGTCGTTACCGGGTCAGCGTGGTCGAGACGGACGAGGAAGCTTTCGAATTCGCGTTCAACGGCGAGGCCATAGTCTTTCCGCGCTATATCACGCGCGAAACCCTGGTCCACCTGATTTCCGCTCTGCCCCCAGAGCCTCAACAATCCGCTCCAGCAGGGCCGGATCAAGGCCCAGTTCACGGACCTTCTTCGCCAGTTTGACGTAGAGAAGCCATTCCTTGCCATCCACCCCAAGCTGCATTTTTGAAGGCCATTCCGGATCCAGAGGGGACAAGATGCCGGGATCGATTAGCCAGCAGGGCGAAACGTCCAGAGCCTCCCCCAGGCGCTGCAGCAACTCGAGGCTGGGGTTGTTCCGATTGTGCTCCAGTTCGCTGATATAGGACACGGAGATGCCGACGCGCTCGGCCAGTTGCTCGCCGGTCAGGCCGCGCCATTCCCGTGCCCGCTTCAACCGCTCACCCAGCCAGGGCATGACATCTCCCCTCAGTTTACCATTACCATTATCGATACGGAACAGGAAGAAAATAACCTTTTAGGGCTATGTAAAATAGTTATTTTGGACCTTCGGAATATCCGAAACAGAATATGGGGATTTCGCCGGGATCCTGTCAGGCTGAATGATTTCCGGGTTCGGAATATCTGATCACAAACGACTTTGCAAAGAGGGGATGGTGGTTCCGAAATGGGAACGCAGCCAAGGGGGTTCACCGGGACGATCGCGGGGGGGAAGGACGCCGTCAATGCCGTCATCGGCTGGATGGAGATGGTGCACCGGGGCGGGGGTGGATTCACCTGCGCGGGCTGCGGTCGCAAGGCCGAACCCATGGTCATCGGGGAGGAGGGGGTCCATTGTTGCCGCTGCCGGCCCGGAGCACCGCAAACTTATACATTCGATGCCCTACTCCTTCTTTTTCAGCGGGGGTTGGTCCTCCTGCGCAATCTGCACCTCCTCACGGTGGGCTGGCTTTATTATAGCGAGCGTGTATTCGGGAAGGAGGGGGCGCAGGCGGCTGAGGGGGAGTGGACGGACGTCTGGTTGGAGGGGATCGCCAACAAGGAGAGGTCGCTTCTGGAACTGGACTGGCTGGTGCCATCGGCCGGACGCGTCAATGCCCTGGTGGACGCCCGCGGCCTTGAACTTGAACCCGCCGGCCAGCCCTGGGAGATAGACATCGAGGTTCTGGACGCGTTTTACCAACTCCTGGCCGCTCTGGCATCCCGGGGAATGGGCCAGGGGCGCCCCTGAGCGCGCGGGGGCTCGGCCCGGGAGGCTTGCCGGTGGTGGTGAAACGTCTCAAAGATATCGCCGGCGGAACAACCAATGCCGCGTTGATCAACTTCATCGCTCACGTTTTGGGCCTGCATAGCAGGGAGACGCTGGAGCACAGCCGGCGTGTGGCTCGCTACGCCGGGGCCGTCGCGCGCGCTTGCGGCCTACCGGCCGGGGAGGTCCTCAACGTCCAGCACGCCGCCTTCCTCCACGACATCGGCAAGCTCCACGTGCCGCCCGACCTATTGGACAAGCCGGATCCCCTCGAGGAGGAGGAATGGGCGCGGCTGCGCGAGCACTCCGCGGCCGGAGCCCGGATCCTCCTGGGTAACGACCGGTTGGCGGCGCTGGCACCGTACGTCTTGTTCCATCACGAGCGGTGGGACGGCCGCGGCTACCCGCACGGCCTGAGCGGGACGGACATCCCTCTCGGGGCGCGCATCATCGCCGTGGCCGATGCCTTCGACGCCATGACCAGCCCCCGCCCGTACAGGCCGGTACCGAAACGGGCCGCTAAGGCCCTTCAGGAAATCATCGCCTTTGCGGGTCACCAGTTCGACCCGCTTGTGGTCAAAATATTTCGTGGCTGTTACATCAAGGGCAAGCTGCCGAAGACGTGCTGAAGGCGCGCTGAAGACGCCGGCCGGAGCCGTCAGGAGTTTAGGCGTGGTGCCTTTTTCTCGATGGTCAGCGCGACCCCCAGGATCAGCCCGGACTCGGGATCGGCGGGTTGGTCCTGGTATTCGGGGTTGGCCGGCCTGAGGAGCCATCTATCACCTTCGCGGACCAGAAACCTCAATACGACGTCGCCGCATTCGCCGGATACGGCGGCGACCAGGTCACCGGACCGGGCCTCGCGGGTGGCCCTGCAGGTGACGACGTCGCCTTTCTGGACGTTGACGCCGCTGAGAGCGTCGTCGGGAACGGTAAGGGAGAAGGTGTTCCCGGGTTGCGCAGGGGCATCCCGGGGAGCGACGGCTTCCCCGGAATGGTGGGGCAAAGCGGCCAGGGCCAGGGCCGCGATACGTTGCTCCACCTCCGCCAGCTGCGCGAGGATCGCCTGGCGTTCCCGAATGGACAGATCGGGCTCCGCCAGGCGGTGTAGGAGGCGTCCCCTGCGGGCTTCAAGGTCGATGGTGGCGGAGTATGGGATGGTGGACTCGCGGACGGCCTCGGGAAGTCCGAGGAGATAATCCACCGACACATCGAGGGCCTCAGCCATCCTGGTCAGGGTTGCGAGGTCCGGCTGCCGTTCATCGGCCTCATACCCCGCGATGGTGTTTTGCCGCACGCCGATGCGCTGGCCCATCTCGGCCTGGGTCATCTGTTTCCTGAGTCTGGCTTCGCGCAAGCGTTTCCCGAATGTGTCCATGCTGATTCTATTAAATATCGCAGTGAGTGATATTTCATTAATAATCGCGAAACGCGAATCCAGATATTGACCATCTCGGAGGGTGATGATATGATCGAAATCGCGGAATGCGATGGAAAGGGTGGCAAAAGGTATGATCCGTCACCGCCTCATCGCGGAACGGCTCAAGCGCCAACTGACCCAGGCGCAGGTCGCCCAAGCTCTCGGGATCAGCCAAAGCACCGTCGCCGAACTTGAACTGGGCGTCAAGGAACCGTCGTTTCGAATGATGAAGCGGTTTGCCACGTTTTATGGCGCTAGTGTCGATGAACTGTTCTATGCAGCCGACCGCGATTCGCCCGAGCAAGGTCACAACACCAGATAGAAGCAGGTCTTCGGGTCAGACAACCGCGACCGCACCAACCACCTGGTGGCCTTGCCTGAAGCCCATGGCTGGGCGGTCGGGCTTGTGTGCTACTTATATTAGCGGAGTCGCTGGAAGGAGGCCGTCTTCATGGAGCTTGGCTCAGCATTGGCGCTTCGGGTGGCCGAGGACGGGATATCGTCACGTGGAGGGGCGAGCCGTGACGATTCCGGCAAGAGAGGTCTGGCCGAACGCCTCAAGGCCTTGGAGCCGTACCTGGGCGAAATATTCTACCGTTTTGGCCCGAGTTCGACAGTTCTGGGGCATATTTGAGACCTGCGATCGCGTAATATCAAG
>DYIH01000337.1 GCA_020723785.1 Thermaerobacter marianensis | reverse complement strand
TGCTCCAACAGAATCGGACCCCGGCCCTGCCGGGGTTGGACGACAAGCTGATCGCCAAGCTCTTCCGGGCCCTGCTCCTTTCACCGAACCCGCGCCGGGACCGGGCCATCCTGCGGATCTTTCTCCACTTCGGCTGCTCCGTCAAGGACGTGCTGCAGCTGGAGGAATCCGACGTGGACCTGGCGGCCGGCCGCATCCGCTGGCGGCGGGGGAACGGGGAGTTCTGGACCACCCTGCCGGCCGAGGTCGTCCGCGACATCCGGGACTACTGCCACAGGGAGCGCCGCGCCCGCTGCCCGCAATTGTTCACCACGCGGCTGGGCCACCCGCTGACCCAGGCCCAGATCCAGCGCCTCTTCCGCTTCTTGCAGAAGGAATCCGGACGCTCCGACCTCAACCCCTGCACTCTGCGGGAACGCCACCGGCAGATGCAGCGGCAACAGGCGGATCTGCCGGCGTGGGTCGCCCTGCACCGGCGCCTCCCCTATATCCCGCTGCCCCCGTCCGAGCCGGCGTTGGAGGAAAGGGAACGGTAGCGGGCGGCCTCTTCCACGTAGTGGCCCGCGGAGGCCTCCAGCCGCGCCAGTTCATCGTCCGTCAGTTCCCTCACCACCTGGGCCGGAACGCCGAGGGCCAGGCTGCGGGGCGGAATGACCTTCCCCTCGGGCACCAGGGCGCCGGCGCCGACGAGCGCCCGCTCCCCGATCCTGGCGGTGCTCAACACGATGGCTCCCATCCCGATCAGGGATCCGTCGCCCACCGTGCAGGCGTGCAGGACGGCCTGGTGCCCCACCGTCACCCGCGCCCCCACCACGAGCGGCATGCCGGTGTCGACGTGGAGCACGGCGCCGTCCTGGATGTTGGTCTCGGGGCCGACGGTGACGGACGCCAGGTCGCCCCGGACGACGGCGTTGAACCACACGCTGACCCGGTCGCCCAGGCTGACGTCGCCGATTACCCGAGCCCCGGGGAGGATGACGACCTCCCGGCCGAGCACGGGGCGTTTGTCCTTGTAAGGGTAGACGGACATGGCATCCCTCCGCAAAATTTCCGTTGGCTGTTGGCAGGAACTCGGCACCCCGGCAGTGAACCAGCGGGCGCCGGTTGTTCCCGCAATGCCTTGCGCTGCTTCCGGTCTCGGGG
>DYIH01000336.1 GCA_020723785.1 Thermaerobacter marianensis | reverse complement strand
TGGCTGACAGCCGTGGCGGCGGCCAACAAGCTCCCCGGCACCTTGGAGGACTGGAACTCTGAGCCGTGCCGCAAGGTGCGCGACCCCCAGCACAACCTGGGCATCGCCATCACCGGGGTGTGGCCCCAGGTGGCCAACTTGGTGGCCGCCGGCTACACTGGTTTGACCGGTAAGGACGGCCGCACCGTGTCGGCGGATGCGGGTTTCAGAGCCATCTGTGAATTCGCCACGCAACAGGATGGATTCCGTTAAGGGAGGACTTGCGAATGCGATGGATACGTATGGCGGCGCTTGGCGCCGCCTTTGTGTTTCTGATCCCAGCCAGCGGAGAAGCTGGCTGGTCTAATAACACCCTCGGCATTAAGGGCTGGTGGGTGCCGCAGACCACCATCAGCGGGTTCGAGATGCGCGTCGTCGGGGACCGGGTGGAGATCACGCCGACGACCGAGACGCTCCAAGGCGGCGCGGTGGGGACGATCATGCTCTCCACGGTCATCGCCGATACGTTCCAGATCGGTACCCGGCCCCAGTGCCGGGTACCGGCTTGCAGCCTGGTCGGCGGGGTGGGCAGCGACTTCACCTTCCCGACCGACCGGAAGGGCTCGGCCATGATCCTCTCCCACTTCATCTCCAGCGTCATGAATCGCGACCTGGGCAAGCTGTTGGATTACAGCCAGCTGCCGCCGGTCGTCTTCAGCCGGCAGAGCGGTCGCCAGCCGCGGCTGACGCTGGGACCGAGCCGGCCGCCGGACTACGTAAACGCGGTCGAGGCGGCCAGCCGGGCCGACCCGCCGCCGACCTTGGCGCAGTTGGAGGCCCTGCGCCGGCTCGTCCAGGAGAAGAACGAGCCGCTCGTGCCCGGGCGGGTCTATGTGACCGTGCTCCTGCGATGGGACAAAAACAAGTTCATGTTCGTCATCGACAAGGCCGTCTACAAGTTCGAGGCGGACTGGAACGCGGTGTTGACCGATACGCCGCCGCTCGATACCTGCCCGCCCGGCTGGACCGGGACGCCGCCGGACTGCCAGCCGGCGCCACCGCCGCCGCCCGGCCCGACGTGTCCGGGGGACCTGACCGGCAAGTATCCCGACTGCTACCCGCCGGCGGCGGGGTGTCCGTCCTGTGGTCCCATCGACCCGGAGGG
>DYIH01000335.1 GCA_020723785.1 Thermaerobacter marianensis | reverse complement strand
GGCCATGGCCAGCAGCGCGATGGAGATCTGCTCGCCGGTGGAGAGGAGCATGTCCATCTCGCGGGCGCTGGGCCGGTCGGTGATCTCATAGGCCTTCTCCAGCAGGGTGTCGGTGGTGTCGCCCTGGGCCGAGACGACCACCACGGGGGCGAAGCCGGCGTCCTGGGCGCGGATGACGCGCCGCGCCACGTTGCGCAGCCGCTCGGCGTCGGCGACGCTCGTCCCCCCGAACTTCTGCACGATGATCCGCACCCGGCACCCTCCTTGAACGCAGTTGATCCAGGCGGTTGCGCCTGCCCTCCGCGATCCGTTGAGCGTGGACTATTACACCCGAAGGGTGTTGCAGTCCACGCGATAGGAGCGTGGCGCATCCACCGCGACGCGTTGAGCGCCGACTATAACTTCCGACAGGATGTTGTAGTCGGCGTGATGGCGGCGCGGTGGATGGCGCTCACCGCTCTTCCCCTCGCACGTGGTTCTGCAGGCGGCACAGTTCCGGGTGGGCCGCCAACTCCGCCAGGGCCGCCCGGACGTTCTTCTCCGGGCAGCAACTGGTGAGGAAGACCAGCTCAGCCCGGCCGCCCTCTCCCACGCATCCGGAGGCGCCGGTCCGCCCGGCACCGGTGGTGGCCGGTTTCTGGATCACCGATCGCAGGTTGACGCCGCTGTGGCCGAAGATCTCCGCCACCCGCCCCAGGACGCCGGGCTGGTCCTCGGCGGTGAACCGCAGGTAATGGGGGACGGAGACGTCGGCCATGGACAGCACCGGCAGTTCCCGGTGGCAGGTGCACCGCAGGGAACGCGTGCCGTCCCGCCGGTTGCGCAGGGCTTCCAGCAGGTCGGCCACGACGGCGCTGGCCGTCGGATCGCCGCCCGCTCCGCGTCCGGTGAAGGTGACCTTGCCGACGAAGTTGCCGTCGACCAGGATGCTGTTCAGCGAGCCGTCCACCTTGGCCAGCGGGTGGTCGCCCGGCAGCAGGGTGGGGTGGACGCGTACCTCTACCTGGTCATCGTGGTCACGCCCATTGGCGACAAGTTTGATTACATAGCCCAATTCGCGGGCATAGGTGATATCCCGCTGTTGCAGGCGGCAGATGCCTTCTATATAAATGTCCTCAGGGGACACCGGGGTGCCGAAGGCCAGCG
>DYIH01000030.1 GCA_020723785.1 Thermaerobacter marianensis | reverse complement strand
CGGGCGAATTCTTCGAAGTCCATAGGCTTACTTTATCAGAACGCCCATCGCTTGGCACGCCCTCGGGCCGCACCAATAGCGGAACCCCGCCCGGAAGCGAGCGGGGTTCCCGCTGCACGGCCCATGCGTCTTACCGCCACACCCGCCACCCGGCGCGGCGGCGGGCGCCGAAGCTACTTCTTCTTCGCCCCTGCCGGCTCCTCCTTGGGCGGCTCCGGCTCGACGGCCGTCTGCCTGGTGAAGGTGAGGCGGCCTTCCTCGTTGGCGTCGACAAGGATGGTATCGCCATCCTGGAAGGTGCCCTTGAGCATCTCCTCCGAGAGGGGGTCCTCCACCAAGCGAGTGATGGCCCGCCGCAGGGGCCGGGCGCCGAACTCGGGGTTGTAGCCCTCGTCGACGATGATCTCCTTGGCCTTGGCGCTGACCTCCAGCTTCAGGTTGTTCTCGCCCAGGCGCTTGGCCACGTTGCCCAGCATCAGGTCTGCGATCTGCCGCAGGTCCTCGCGGGTCAGGCCGTGGAAGACGATGATCTCGTCGATCCGGTTGAGGAACTCGGGCCGGAAGGTCTTCTTGACCTGGTCCATGAGCTTATCCTTCATGGACTTGTGCTCTGCTTCCTCGTCCTTGGTCGGCTTGAAGCCCAACTGGGTCTGCCGCTTGAGCAACTCGGCCCCGACGTTGGAGGTCATGATCACCACCGTGTTGCGGAAGTCCACGTGGCGCCCCTTGGCCTCGGTCAGGCGGCCCTCCTCCAGGATCTGCAGCAGGACGTTGAAGACCTCCGGGTGGGCTTTCTCGATCTCGTCCAGCAGGACCACCGAATAGGGCCGGCGGCGCACCGCCTCGGTGAGCTGGCCGCCCTCCTCGTAGCCGACGTAGCCTGGCGGCGCGCCCACCAGCCGGGACACGGTGTGGCGCTCCATGTACTCCGACATGTCGATGGTGATCATGGCGTCCTCCTCGCCGAAGAGGGCCTCGGCCAAGGCCTTGGCCAGCTCCGTCTTGCCCACCCCGGTGGGCCCCAGGAAGATGAAGCTCCCAATGGGCCGCTTGGGGTCCTTGAGGCCGGCCCGGGCGCGGCGGATGGCCTTGGCCACCGCCTCGACCGCCTCGTGCTGCCCGACGACCCGGCGGTGCATCTCCTCCTCCAGGTGCAGGAGCCGCTCCGACTCCTCCTGGGCCAGCTTCTTGGCCGGTATGCCGGTCCAGCTGGAGACGATGTGGGCGATGTCATCAGCCGTCACCACCAAGCGCTCGGTGACCTGGCTCTGGTGCCACTGTTCCTTGCGCTGCTCCAGGTCCTCGATGAGGCGCTGCTCCTGGTCGCGCAGGTTGGCGGCCTTTTCGAATTCCTGGCTCTGGACGGCCACTTCCTTTTCCTTGCGTATCTCCTCCAGGCGCTCCTCGATCTCCTTGAGTTCGGGCGGCGCCACGTAGGACTTGAGCCGCACCCGCGAGGCCGCCTCGTCCATCAGGTCGATGGCCTTGTCGGGCAGGAAGCGGTCGGAGACGAAGCGGTCCGACAGCCGGACGGCCGCCTCGATGGCCTCGTCGGTGATCACCACCCGGTGGTGGGCCTCGTAGCGGTCGCGCAGGCCCTTCAGGATCTGGATGGCGTCGTCGACCGAGGGCTCCTCGACCATCACCGGCTGGAAGCGGCGCTCCAGGGCGGCGTCCTTCTCGACGTGTTTACGGTACTCGTCCAGCGTGGTGGCGCCGATGCACTGCATCTCGCCGCGGGCCAGGGCCGGCTTGAGGATGTTGGCGGCGTCGATGGCCCCCTCGGCGGCGCCGGCGCCGATGATCGTGTGCAGCTCGTCGATGAACAGGATGATGTTGCCCGCCCGCCGGATCTCGTCCATGACCTTCTTGAGCCGGTCCTCGAACTCGCCGCGGTACTTGGACCCGGCCACCAGGGCGCCCAGGTCGAGGGTGACGACGCGTCGGTCCTTCAAGATCTCCGGCACCGAGTTCTCGGCGATGCGCTGCGCCAGGCCTTCGACGATGGCCGTCTTGCCCACGCCCGGCTCGCCGATCAGCACCGGGTTGTTCTTGGTGCGGCGTGACAGTATCTGGACGACGCGCTCGATCTCCTTCTCCCGGCCGATGACCGGGTCCAGCTTGCCCTCCTCGGAGAGGGCGGTCAGGTCGCGGCCGAAGTTGTCGAGCACCGGGGTGTTGGAGCGGGTGCGCCGCTGGCGCGCCGGCGCCGGCTGGGGAGCGGTGCCGCCCAGGAGGCGCATCACCTCGCGCCGCACCTTCTCCAGGTCGGCCCCCATGTTCTCCAGGACACGGGCCGCCACGCCCTCCCCCTCGCGGATCAGGCCCAGGAGGATGTGCTCGGTGCCGACGTAGTTGTGACCCAGGTGGCGGGCCTCCTCCAGGGCAAGCTCCATGACCACCTTCTTGGCGCGGGGCGTGTAGCCGATCTCGCCGCCCACGGGCCCGCTGCCGCGGCCGATGATCTTCTCCACCTCGTGGCGCACCTGGTCCAGATCGATGCCCAGGTTCTGCATCGCCTTGGCGGCGATCCCCGTCCCCTCGCGGATCAGGCCGAGGAGCAGGTGCTCGGTGCCAACGTAGTTATAGCCCAGCCGGCGGGCCTCTTCCTGGGCCAGCAGGATCACCCGCTGGGCGCGCTCGGAATACCGACCGAACATCGCCGTTCCCCCCTTCGTTTGCCCCCATCGGACCTCGGGTCCGTGGGGGGCCCCGATAAGAATATCGGTATAGCCATAGAACCTTGAAACCAACTTCTCTTCTTTTTCGCCATGCCCCGGTTAACTCCTGCCCTGACAGATTATGGTTTTACATCGAGGCGCCGGGCCTCGCCGCCCTTGATCCGCTGGCGGATCAGCGCCGCCCGGCGGATGTCGCGCTGGCCGGTTTCCAGGTCCCGGCCCTCCACGACCTGCAGGTGGGCGGGGCTGATCTGCACCAGCAGTTCGTTGAAGACGCGGGCCTCGACGTGAGGGATCACCCGCAGGTCGATGCCCAGGCGCAGATCGGAGAGCAGGGACATGGCCTCCTGGGAGGAGATGCTGCGGGCGCTGGTCAGGATGCCGTAAGCCCGCCAGACCCGGTCCTCCACCAGGTCGGGGTGCTCCCGGAACAGCCGCTCGCGAGCCGCGCGCTCGTGTTCGATCACCTGCATGGACACGCCCATCAGGTGGCTCAGGACCTCCTGCTCGGGCTGGCCCAGGGTCGTCTGGTTGGAAACCTGGAAGATGTTCCCACTGGCCTCGGTCCCTTCGCCGTAGAGGCCGCGCACCACTACGCCCACCTTGGCCAGGGCGTTGAAGATCGCCCCGTGCTGGTGGGTCATCACCAGGGCCGGCAAGTGCACCATCACCGAAGCCCGCATGCCCGTGCCGGTGTTGCTCGGGCATGCGGTCAGGTAGCCGAGCTGGGGGTCGAAGGCGTAGTCCAGCTTGCGCTCCAGCAGGTCGTCGACCCGGCAGGCCAATTGCCAGGCTTCCTCCAGCTCCAGGCCCGAAACGAGGCACTGGATGCGCAGGTGGTCCTCCTCGTTGACCATGATGCTCACCGATTCGTCGTCGCTGAGGACGACGGCGGCGCCTGACTCGCGCCGGGCGTGCTGGGGACTGATCAAATGTTTCTCCACCAGGGCCAGGCGCTCCAGGGGCGTGAAGGCGCTCAGCCGGTAAAGCTGCAGCTTGCCCGGCAGCCCCTCCGGGGACGCGGTTTTCGGTGCCCCCGCCGGATCCTCGGTCCGGGCGGGCAGAGCGGATTTGACCCGAGAGACGGCCTCCTCGGCCCCGGCCGCGTTCAGGCGGCTCGGGAAAGGCAGGTCCGCCAGATTCCGGGCCAGACGGACGCGGGTCGAAAGGGCCACGTCGGAGACCGGGCCGGTTCCGGCCAGCCAGCGGCCGGCCGGGCGCTTGACGATATCGGTCGGCGTCACGCGCGGCTCACCCCTGTTCCATCCCGTCAGGCCCGCCGGCCTGCCGGGCGCCCCGATTTTTCGTCCCGTCCAGCCCTGCGGCCGGATGGGGTCCACGATTGCGAGCCAACTGGGCCTCGACCTCGCGGATTTGGTCCCGCAGCCGGGCCGCCTTTTCGTATTCCTCGGCCGCCACCGCCTCCACCAGGGAACGGCGCAACGCCTCGATGCGCCGCCGCAACCCCAGTGCGCCGCCCCGCCGCTGCGGCACCTTGCCCGTGTGGCTGGAAGCGCCGTGGAGGCGCCGGAGCAGGGGTTCCAGGCGGTCGGAGAACCGCTCGTAGCAGCGGGCGCACCCCAGCAGGCCGGCGCGCGTGAACTGGCGGTAGGTCAGGCCGCACCCCTCGCAGGTCGGCTCGGCGGGCTCGGCCGGGCGGGCGGCGCGCCGCCGCCCTCCCGGGGCCGCGGGCTGCCCGGCCCCGAACCATCCCTCGTAGTTCAGGAGCTCCCCCAGGAGCTTCTGGACGGAGAAAGGGGGATCCACGTTCAGGCCCAGGTCGCCCTGGTTCCTGGCGCATTCGGCGCAGAGGTGCTGCTCGGTCTTGTCGTTGTTGACGATCTTCGTCACGTGCACGCTTGCCTGCCGCTGGCCGCACTTATCGCAGAGCATCGCCGACGCCTCCTCCCGCCTCGTGGCGAAAAAGGCTCAAGAGCATGGCTTTCAACAGGCGGGCGCGGACCGCGTCCCGCAGGGGGAGCGGCACGCCGATGGCCTGCCGGTGCGTGGCGGCCAGGATGAGGTCCGCCTCGCGGCGGCTGACCACCCCGGACTCCTCCAAGCCCCGGACCAGGTGGCCGGCCTGTTCCTGGCTGACGCGCTCACCGATGCGCTGCCCCAAGCGGTCGAGGGCGTTGCAGGCAAAGGGGCAGGTCAGCCGCATCAGGCGGATGAAACCGCCCCCGCCCCGCCGGCTCTCCACCAGATAGCCGCGCTCGATGGTGAACCTCGTCGCCAGAACGTAATTAATTTGCGACGGAACGCAATTGAACATCGCGGACAGGTCGGCCCGCTGCACCTCCAGGACCCCGGTCTCGGTCCGGGCCAGCTGCTCGCGCAGATAGCGTTCGATGCGGTCGGCCAGTGAAGCCACCCGGGTCGCCCTCCTCGATCAAAGGTCAAGCGCCGGACTCCGTTTTTGACTTTCCTTGACCTTCATTATAGGGTATGGTGCCTCAAAGCACAAGTTGACAGCAAAATTCGGCGGCCGGAATGGCGCCGCCGAGCCTTTATCCATATCCATCCGCACCAACGGAATCGGAGTGAAACCGGGTGGGGAATGGCCGGCAACCGGCAACCCGGGCATCGGCCCCGGCCGTCAGTCCTGACCTGCGGCCCGGGCCTGGATGGGCACTTCCCGCTCATCGGCCACGCCCCAGGTGAAGGTCTGCTTGTGGATGCGCAGCAACAGCGAGGTGGCAATCTTACGGATGCCCTTGACCCTGCTCAGCCTGTTGATGAGGAACTCGGATAGTTCCTGGTTGGAGGCGAAGTAGCCCTCTGCCACGACGTCGTACTCGCCGGTGGCCACCGCCACGTAGCGGATACGGGGAAGGCGGGACACCTGCTCGAGAACCTCCTCCAGGTGGAGGGGGTCCACCGCTATGTTGATCAGGGCAAGCGTCTCGAAGCCGACCTTGAAAGGATCGGCGATGGCCGCGATGTGGATGATCCCTTCGCTGACCAGTCGATTGAACTTGCGCCGGATGGTGCCCTCGGTGACGCCGATCTCCTTGGCCATGTCGACGAAGGACATGCGGCCGTCCCTCTGAAGTAAGAGAATGATCTCCTTTTCTGTCTTGTCAAGATCGACCACTGAGCATCTACCTCCTTGATCCGTGATTTCATTCGCCCATAAAAAGCTTTTTCCTGCATGGAAACGATGAGCTTATGTGGGGAAAGGCATCAATACCTCCCCGATCAGGGGGGGCGGCGCCACGGGGGCGGCGCCCAGGGCGTAGGCCGCCAGCAGGTGACGGGCGGCCTCGGCGGCCGAGGCTTCGTCACGGGCGTGGATGGTGGCCAGGGGCTCGCCGGTCGCGACCGGGTCGCCGATCTTCTTGGCCAGCACAAGGCCCACGGCCGGGTCGACCGCCTGCCCCTTGACGCGGCGGCCCGCGCCCAACAGCACCGCCGCCTCGCCCACGGCCAGGGCGTCCACGGCCCGCACGTATCCGGCGAACGGCGCGGGCAGAGGGCGCACCACGGGCGCCCGCGGCAGGCGTCGGGGGTCGTCCAGCGCGGCGGTATCCCCGCCCTGGGCGGCCACCATTCCGGCCAGCTTCTCGCGGGCGGCGCCGCCGTCCAGGAGGCGGGCCAGCCGTTGGCGGGCCTCGGCGGCGTCAACCGCCAGGCCGGCCAGCCGCAGGAGCCAGGCGCCCAGTTCCAGGCAGAGTTCGCGCAGGTCAGCGGGTCCGCGTCCCTCCAGGGTCTCAATGGCCTCGTGGACCTCCAGGGCGTTGCCGACGGCCCGGCCCAGCGGCTGGTCCATGCCGGAGACGACGGCCCCCACCCGCCGCCCCAGTGCTTTGCCGATGGCCATCATGGCCAGGGCCAAGTTCCGGGCGTCCTCCGTGCTTTTCATGAAGGCGCCGCGGCCGGCCTTGACGTCAAGGATGATCACGTCGGCACCGCCGGCGATCTTCTTGGACATGACGCTGGCGGCGATCAGGGGCACGCTCTCGACGGTGGCCGTCACGTCCCGCAGGGCGTAAAGCCGGCCGTCGGCGGGCACCAGTTCCGGGGTCTGGCCGGCCACCGCCAGGCCGACGCGCGCCACCTGCGCGGCGAAGGCGTCCAGGTCCAGAGCCGTCCGGAAGCCCGGGATCGCTTCCAATTTATCCAGGGTACCGCCGGTGTGTCCCAGGCCGCGGCCCGAAAGTTTGGCCACGGGCAGCCCCGCCGCCGCCACCAGCGGGGCCAGCACGAGGGTCGTCTTGTCGCCGACGCCGCCGGTGCTGTGCTTGTCGGCCTTTGGGCCGGGGATGGCCGACAGGTCCACCCGGCGGCCCGAATCGACCATGGCCATGGTCAGGTCGGCCGTCTCCCGGGGCGTCATGCCCCGGAAGAAGACGGCCATCAGCCAGGCGCTCAACTGGTAATCGGGAACCTCGCCGGTGGCCGCGCCACGGACCAGGGTCTCGATCTCCTGGCGGGACAGTTCGCCGCCGTCCCGTTTCCTGCGGATCAACTCAAGGATGGAAGCGGCGGCCATGGCTAGCGTCGTTCGTCCTCCGGCTCGCCCAGGTGGGCCGGCAGGAAGGGCATGGCGAGCAACTGGTTCAGGGTGTGGACGGCGGGCTCGCCGTCCGCGCCGGCCAGAACCACCGGCAGGGCGGGGTCGAATTCGGCCAGAGCCTGGCGACAGGCGCCGCACGGCGGACACGGGCCGGGCCCGGCCACGGCGATCGCCCGGAACCGGCGCGCCCCCTCGGACACCGCCTTGAAGAGGGCGACTCGTTCGGCGCACATGGAAAGGCCGTAGGAGGCGTTTTCCACGTTGCAGCCGGTGAAGACCCGCCCCTCCGGGGTCAGCAGCGCCGCCCCCACACGGAAACGCGAATAGGGGGCGTAGGCGTGCCGCGCCGCCGCTTCCGCGCGGGCCAGGAGATCCCCCCAGGCCACCGCACCCGGACCGTCCTCCGCAGGGCCAGCCGTCCCGCCCGCAGCCGCCATGCCGACACCCCCAGCCGACAATTACCTATCTGTCACGATCTGTTAGGTTCTACGGAGGGCAGGTTTTTCCTGCCCGCGCCGGCCGGCGGCCGCGCCTGGGATAGGCGGGTGGCCTCCTCGTACCTGGACAGGACGCGCCGGGCGTACCGGCTGGGCGCGCCGACCGCCCGGCCGGAGTTGTAGGCCGTCAGTGCCTTGGCGGGATCGCCGCCGTGGGCGCGGAGCAACTCCGCCAGGTAGGCGGCCCCCTGGCGGACATTGGTTTTCGGGTCGAAGAGCCGGTCCGGGTGCAGGTTCGGTTCCCCGAAGCGGCCGGCCACCGACCGGGCGGTGGCCGGGAGCATCTGCATCAGCCCCCGTTCGCCGGCCCTGCCCAGGCTCCGCGGATCGAAACCGCTCTCCACCCAGGCGACGGCGTACACCAGCCAGGGATCGATCCCCTGGCGTTCGGCCTCCCCGGCGATGGCCGCGGCGATGGCGTCCCGCAGGCCGGGCTCCAGGGCGGGCCGCCCCTCGGCCAGTTCGGCGGAGATGGCGGCGGCGATGCTCTGCGGCGGCGCGGATAGGGCCGCGGAAGGCGGCTCCGGCGGGGTCGCGCTCGGCATGCCCTCGGCCGCCAGGGTCGACGGGGTCGCGCTCGGTATGCCCTCGGCCGCCAGGGTCGCCGCCGTCGCCCCGGACGCCGCGTCCGCCGCGTCTCGCGCGTCGGGAAACAGCGCCAGGAACGACAGGCATACCATCAGGAACACCGCCTGGCCGAGCGCTCCGGCCGTCAGCACCGGAAGAGCCGAGAGAGAATACAACCAAAACTTCATGTCGATACCTCCCGGGCCGGGAGTATCGACCATTATGTGGAAACTTAAACCTGGCCCCACTTACAGGCCTTCGTGGTGCCGGCTCGCCGGCATGGGGAACAATCCCAGCGGCCACCGTTACCGCCGACCGGCCGCGGTGATTTGGCGGGAGAGTATCTCGATGGCGCGGTTGAGGGCGACGTCGGCGGCGGCCTGGCGGCGCTGCGCCAGATGGTCGCGGACGGCCTTCTCCAGCGCGGCATACGTCTCCGGCCCGGCGGCGGTGCGCACCCGCAGCCCGGCCCGTTGCTGGAAGGTACGGACGGCGGCCGCCGTCTTGCGGCTGTAGACGCCATCCTCCGGACCGGCGGCGTAGCCCAGGAAGTTCAGCCGCTGCTGGAGGCCGAGGACGTCGAGCCCGACGAGTCCGTACCGCATGGAGCGGCTGCCCAGATCGGCGAATTTGGGAGGCTGCTCGTTCGGGCCGGCCTCCTCAACGACCACGTCGGCCTCCAGCCCGACCCCTTCGATGGAGCGGCCGGCCGGAGTCATGTACCTGGCCACCGTCAACCGCACGGAGCCCCCGCTGGGCAGTGGAAAGAGGGACTGAACCGAACCCTTGCCGAAGGTCCGCGTCCCGACGACCGTGCCGGCCTTGTTGTCCTGGACAGCGCCGGCGACGATCTCCGATGCGCTGGCGCTGCCGCCGTTGACCAGCACCACCAGGGGCGGGCCGGGTTCGTGGGGGATGGTGTCGATGGTCGTCTTGTTGCCGCGGCTGTCGACGATGTGGACGATGGCGCCCTTGGGCACCAGCGTTTGCGCCACCTCCACGGCCTGGTCCAGCAAGCCGCCGGGGTTGTTGCGCAGGTCGACGATGATCCCCTTGGCGCCGATCTGAAGGTAGCGGTCGTAGATGAACCGGAACTGCCGGCCGGTGTCGGCGTTGAATTGGCTGACCTGAATATAGCCGATGCCCTTGTCGGCCAGGTAGCGGGTGTCCACCGAAGGTACGTGGATCTCGGAACGGTTGAGCCGGAACTCCAGGGTGCCGACGCCGTCGCGCTGCACCGTCAGCCGGACCTCGGTCCCGGGCTTGCCGCGGATGAGGCGGACGGCCTTCTCCACCGACGCCCCCGCCAGGCTCTGGCCGTCCACGGCGGCCAGGCGGTCGCCCGGCTCGATGCCGGCCTTGTCGGCCGGCGTGCCCGGCAGGACACTGACGACGGCGATGGCGTCCTCCTTGTGCTCCACCACCACGCCGATACCGCCGAACAAGCCCTCGATGTCCTCGTTGAAACGGGTCGCCTCGGCGGGATCCATATAGTAGGAATAGCGGTCCCCAAGGGTCTCCAGCATGCCCCGGATGGCGCCGCGCACCAGATCGGCGCCGCTGACCTTGCCCGGGAACTCGCGTCGGATCAGGTCCATGACATCCCTGACGGCCGTGAGGCCCCCGCCGTCGGGCTCCGCCCCCAGCACCACACCGCCGGCCAGCACCAGGACTGCCGCCGCCAGGATCAGGACCAAAACCCTTGTCGCTCTGCGGGTCATGCCGCTACCTCCCATCCGGCCGGTCCTCCGGCGCCTGTTCCAACCCTGTTCGAGCCCTGTTCCGACCCCTGTTTCAATGCCGGTTCCAACTCCTGCTCCTGTTGCGACGGTTGGCGAGCTTCATTCCTCGCTCGCGCCGGTGACGACGACGGTGGCGGCGGAAAAGGGTTCTCCGGGCATGTCCCCCCCCACGATGATGACGATGTCGCCCGCCGAGAGGTACGTCAGGCGGTCCCGCACCTGTCCGGAACGGATCACCAGGAGGCCGCTCCCGGCCTTCACGGTGCGCATGCCCCCGTCCGGCCTCAGTTCGACCACCACGGTGTTCTGCTGGCTGTCGACGTAGCGGACGACGCCGCGGATGTCGTCCAGCAGCGACTGGGAAACGGCGCGGATGGCGGTGACGACATCGTAGGCCACCGTCAGCTTGACGCGCGTCCCCGGCCTGAGGCTGGTCAGGGAGACGTAGTTCTGACCGACCTTCACCGTCACGTCCGGCGCCAGCCGGTAGGACCTGGTCTGGCCGTTGGCCAGCCTGACGGCGATCTCGTTGGGGTCGGCCAGGGTGATGCGGGTCAGCGTCCCCTCCTCCTGCGCGTACTGGGTCTCCGCCTTGATCGACGTCACCTCGTCGCCGGTCACGCCGGCCTCGACGGCGTCGCCGGGGCGCAGGGCCGTCAGCCCCGCCGTCTGGCCGTCCTTCCTGACCTCGACGGCGCCGGCCACGGGGAACGTGACACTGCGGCCGGCCCCGGACCCGCTCCCCTCCAGGTCGATGACCACCTGCGGCTTGTCGCTGTAAACCGACGCGAAGACGACCTCACGGAGCGTCCCCTTGACGTTACGCCTGTAGCTCTCCACGGCGAGGCCGGCGAGCTGGCCACCCCGCGACCTGACCGTCACCCGGTCGTTGACCTGGATGTCGTACACGCGGGCACGGGCGCCGTCCTTGGTGATGGGCACGGCGTCCGACACGCTGTAGGTGCGGTCCTCCGTCGCGCCGCCGGTTCCCTTGAAGCGGACGGCGACGACGGCGGCGCCGGTCCCCGTGAAGCTGACGGAGGTAACCCAGCCCCGGCGTTCCTCAGCCGGCGATTGGGCGACGATACGCGTGACGCGCTGCCCCTCACCTTCCAACGCCAACTGCAGGCCTGCCCCCGGCTGGATCAGCAGCCGGAAGGGGGCGGGCTTGCCGTCCAGCAGGACGAGGGCATCCGGTGCCACCGCGTAGCGCGCGCGCTGCCCGCCCGCCCGCTCGATCTCCACGGCCGGCGCCGCGCCCGCCTCGGCGGCGACCAGGACGCCATCGGCGCGGAACGCATCGGCCTGCACTTCCACATAGGCCGCCCGGCCGCCGGCGTCGACCACCACCGTCACCGCGTCGCCCTCGGCCAGGAAGCTCGGCGCAACCTTGTTGCCCTGGTAGTACACGCGCGCGTCGGGAGCGAGGACGAAGGCGCGGCGCGTCCCGTCGGCCAGCTTGACGGTAAACCCGCCGGGAGAGTCCTCCACGGTGCCCCGGACCTCCACCCTGTCAACGTCGTTGTCCAGCAGGCGGTCCACCCGGGTCAGCAGGGTGGCCATCTCCGCGCGGGTCAGCGGGTCGAAGGGCCGGAACCGTCCCTGGGCACCGGTCATCAGCCCCCGCTCGGCGAGGACGGTTATGTAACCGCGGTAGCGCGTGCTGACGGAGGCGGTGTCCTGAAAGGAAGGCGCGCCAGACGCGGCGGCCTCCTCCTCCAGGTCCAGGGCCCGCGCCAGCCACCTGCAGGCGGTTGGCTGCGGCGCCGCCGTTGAACCCCTTGGACTCGTCGGGGACGATCAGCTTGCGGTCGACGGCCTCGCCCACGTAGCCCCTGGCCCAGGAAGGCACCGCCGCCGCGTCCTGGAAGGAGGCCGGGATGCTCGATCGCGCCCGCGCCACTTCCTCCAGCCCCATGACCCGCAGGATCATGACGATGGCCTCGTACCGCGTCACGGGCCGGTTCGGCTCGAACCGCCCCGCCGTCCCGTAGATCAGCCGCTTGGCATTCATGCGGTCGATGGCCTGCTCGGCCCAATGGTTCCTGGTGTCGTCGAACCCGGCCGCCCGGGCCGGGGTGGCGTTCATGCCCGCCACGGCCATGACGCTGATGGTGAAGGCCAGGAGGATGCGTTTTGTCGCAGGCACGGCGTCGCCCCCTCGAACGGAATATCCCGATGAGCCGCATTCGACAGAAATTGGGGCGAATCCTGCCTGGCGAGGAACAATTCCGACAGCTTCGACAGGCGGCAAGCGACAGGCGCACATCATTGCATCCCGCAACCGATTGGAAAGGGCGCCCGCGGTGGGCGCCCCTCCACGCTACCGGCCGGCGGGGGCACGGCTTCAGTCGTCATCGCCGCCGTCACCGCCGAAGTTGCTCCACCTCTTGCCGCGTTCCTTGAACTTCTTGTCCTCTTTGAACTCGTAGCCACCCTCGACCTTGATGCGGAGCGCGACGCCCTGGCGCACGATCACCTTGACCCGGTCGCCGGGCTGCAGGCCGCCGGAGCCGGGGGCGAAGCCCCATTTCGAGGAGATCATCGTCCGGTCATCCACGGGGATGTCGAAGCTCTCGCCGCTCCGTGTCTCGACCGTGATCCGCCCGCCGTAAACGGCCGTGACGACGCCCTCCACCTGGCCGGCCCAGCCTTCCCGGCCGCGCCAGCCGTCGCGCTTGCCGCCCGGATAGCCGCGGCCTCCTTCATCGACATCCTCCGGCGACCTGACCTCGATCTTGACCACCAGAGGCTCCCCGGAAGCGACATTCTGGCGAATCTTCAGATCGACCCAATCGCCTGGCTTGACGTCGGCCAGGGTGGCGTAGCCCATGTC
>DYIH01000334.1 GCA_020723785.1 Thermaerobacter marianensis | reverse complement strand
CTTGATATTACGCGATCGCAGGTCTCAAATATGCCCCAGAACTGTCGAACTCGGGTTCATGAGTCAGGTCCAATTGTACCCAGGATGTTTTGACAGAGGGCGGCTTTGGGCCGCCCTCTGTCACCCAGGTGCAGCGCCTGCGGCGCCGGGGCGGCATCCACGATGTCTACCGGCGCGCGCGACCGCGCTCCTTTTGACCTCCGCCGATGCGGGCATGCCGGTCATAACTCACGCGCGGTTCCCCCCGGCCCTCCACAACCGACCACCCGTTCCAATGAACTTTTTCGGCCAGTGGCAGGCGCGGCTGCCGTTGAGCATCAGGCTCCAACGCATAACCCACGGGAACGAGCAGCACCACCTCCATCCGGCGGGGGATGCCGAAGGCCCGCTTGATCCGCCCGCCGTCGAAGGCTCCTACCGGGCAGGTGTCGAGGCCCGATGTGCGGGCCGCCAGCATGAACTGGGCCACGGCCAGCATCACCTCTTCGCGCACCAGGGCGCGACGCTTTCGCTGCAGGACGGGTAGATGCGGGAGGGGCCGGAACAAGCGGACTAGAGAAGAACCGACCAACTTGAGGACGCCGAGCAGACCAAGGGGGCCGCCATCAAAATACAGGCGGATGTAACGTGAGCGCCGCCCGGCGTATTCCAGGCCGAAGACTCCGCTGTTCATAGCCTGGCGCTCCGTGGGTTTCAGGTGCTCCCGCCAGGCGGCGGGATCGGCACAGAAGATGACGACGGCTCCGGCCGCCTCCACATGCGCTTGGTCCAGGGCCAGGCGCCGCAGTTTCTTCTTCTGCTCCGATGCGTCGACGACGACGAAGTGCCAGGGTTGCAGGTTGAAACTGGACGGCGCCCGGTTGGCCAGGTCCAGGAGATCCAGGAGGGTTTCCCGCGGCACCGGCTCCGGGCGGAACCGGCGCACGGCACGTCGGGTGTGGATGGCGTCCCGCAGGATCATCACGCGAATCGTCCTTCCCTTAGGCGGAAGTTCACCCTGGCGAGCTCCACCTGTCGCAGGCTCTTGTACCCGGCCACCACCCCCTCCGCCTTCAAGGCGTCGGCCGGCACGTTGGTACGGATCACGTAAACGCCGTTCAGGACGGCCTCCCGCCGGATGCTCTCCGCCTTGCGGCAGTAGACGAAATGCTCCAACCGGCCATCCTC
>DYIH01000333.1 GCA_020723785.1 Thermaerobacter marianensis | reverse complement strand
ACCGGCACCTCATTCGCCTTGGCGTTGCAGGCTACCGCGTTCCCTTTTACCGATCACCGCGGGTGGCTGATCGGGAGGATCCTGCGTCCCTCCGGCCGCCATACGACCGGCACCTCATTCGCCTTGGCGTTGCAGGCTACCGCGTTCCCTTTTACCGATCCAAGGTTTACACTATTTTCGCCTTCGCATACGTCCGGAAGGCGCGCGTGATCTCCACCTTGACCTTCTGGCCGACGCGGCCGGCGGCGCCCTCGATGTCGATGACGTATCCCTCGACGCGGGCGATGCCGTCGGCGGTGTTGGCGGCATGGGGCTCCTCCACCTTGAGTTCGAGCACCTGGCCGGTGCGCACCGGCAGGGCCAGCGCCTGGACTTCCTCGCGGGTGCCGAGGGCGACGACGCGGGTCTCCTCGGGGTGGCATTCCTCGGCGCCGCGGACGAAGATGCTCTTTCCCGTCTCCCGCTCCAGTTCCTTGAGATTGGAGCCGCCCGGGCCGATGAGCATGGCGGCCACCGAGGGGTGGGCCTCGACGAGGATGGCCTGGCTCTCGGAAGCGCGTAGGACGCGCTTGATCTCGCGGCGGGCGCGGCGGCTGGCCGAGAGTTCCGTGAGCAGGCGGCCGCTGCCGGCGCAGTAGGGGCAGGGGCGGGTGAGTATCTCGGTCAGGCTCTGGCGCCGCTTCTTGCGGGTCACCTCGACCAGGCCCAGGTTGGTCATGCCCAGCACGGCGGCCTTGGTGCGGTCGCGGCGCAGGTGTTCCTCCAGGGCGCGAAGGACCTCGCGGCGATGTTCGGGCACGGTCATGTCGATGAAGTCGATGACGATGATGCCGCCGAGGTCGCGGAGGCGGAGCTGGCGGGCGATCTCGCGGGCGGCTTCCAGGTTGGTGGCGTAGACCGTCTCCGCCAGGTTGGTGCTGCCGACGAAGCGGCCGGTGTTGACGTCGATGGCCGTCAACGCCTCCGTCTGGTCGATGACGATGTAGGCGCCGTTGCGCAGCCAGATCCGCCGGGCCAGGGCCTTCTGCAGTTCGTCGTCGATGCCGTAGGCGTCGAAAAGGGGCAGGCCGTGGGACGGCGGCTGGTAGAGGCGCACCCGCCCGGCCAGTTCGGGGGCGAAGAGGCGCACGATCTCGGTGACCGCGTCCTACTGCTCCGCGGTGTCCACCAGAAC
>DYIH01000332.1 GCA_020723785.1 Thermaerobacter marianensis | reverse complement strand
GCATAAGGGTTGTGCATGAGTCGCGCAAGCCTTGTGCGTCAAGGGCTTGCAGCCCTGGAATATAACCGTGGTTAATAAGCCTGTCGCGCCGAGGTGGGGCCGGCAAGTCCCTCCACCACGACGTTGGTCTGGGTGCGTACCACGTAGCCGAATCCGAGAGCACCCAACTTTTGCAGGAACGTCATTCGCTTGCAGCCCCGATCCGCCAGCACGATCACTCCGATTTAATTCCTTTTTAATGTTTTCCTGGTTGAATTGACGCCAAGGAGGTAAACGCGCCGTGTGGCTTACCGTAACCGCCTTTGCCAGGTTCATCGGGCTGTTCCTGCTTACGGCGGGGATCATCGTCGTCGGGCTGACCGCGGGTGGCGCGATGACCGCCGCGGAACGCCACCTCGTCGGTTACGCCGGCACCGCCTTCATCCTCCTGGCCCAGTTATATGCCCTGCGCAAGAAGTTCCCGGCCCTGGCCCGCCTCGGTCCCCTCAAGCTGTGGATGGAGCGCCACCAGACCATGACCCTGGTGGGTGCGGCACTGGTCGTCGTCCACGCCGGCGGGGGCGACCCGCCGCGCGGCCTGGCCCTGATGAGCTTTATCCTCATGCTGGCCACGGTGTTGAGCGGCCTGGTGGGAGCGTGGATCCACTCCCGGGCGGTCAAGGCCAAGTCGCAACTCCGTGCGGAGCTCAAGCAGCAGGGCGTGCCCGCGGGGGAGATCGAGGACCGGGTGTTCCTGGTGTCCATGACCGAGTCGACGTTCCGCTACTGGCGGACGGTGCACGCGCCGATCACCGTTACCTTCTTCGCCACCCTGGTGCTGCACGTCGCCGCGATGATCTTCTTCGGAGGGGTGCTCAATGAATAGGCGCACCCTGCTCGTGTGGCTGATCTCCGCGGCCGTATTCGGCCTGGGCGCCGCGGCCGTGGCCGGCGGCGGGCGCCTGACCGAGACCCTGTATTCGCCGGGTCCGCTCCACGCCAAGCACGCCGACGCGGCTTGCACCACCTGCCACCAGCCCTTCAAGGGCGTCACCGGCGAGGGCTGCCTGGGCGGCAACTGCCACAGCCAGGCCGAAATCCGGGACGAGGCCCGGCAGCCCTTCGTCGCCGAACTGCACCGCGACCCGGCGGCCAAGGACTGCGCCGCCTGCCACCCGGACCATCGCGGGCCGGCCGCGTC